>NZ_CP021131.1:0-271068 GCF_003568585.1 Meiothermus taiwanensis WR-220 | reverse complement strand
CCGCAGAGGTAGCCGGGCAGATCGAGGCGATGGAACTCCAGGGCAAGACCGTGGTGGTGCTGCTGAACCCGCCCACCCCGCTGGGCCTCATCGCCCTGCGGGACGAGCCGCGGCCCGACGCCCGCAAGGCGGTGCAGGCGCTGCACCGCATGGGTATCCAGACCGTGATGCTCACCGGCGACAACCGCCGCACCGCCGAGGCCGTGGCCCGCCAGCTGGGCATAGACACAGTAATCGCCGAGGTTTTACCCGAGGACAAAGCGGCTAAGGTGAAAGAGCTCCAGGCCCAGGGGCGCAAGGTGGCGATGGTGGGCGACGGCATCAACGACGCGCCCGCCCTGGCCTGGGCCGACGTGGGCATCGCCATGGGAGGGGGCACCGACGTGGCCCTCGAGACCGCCGACGCCGCCGTGCTGCGGGGCTCGGTGCGGGGGGTAGCCGAGCTGGTGCGGCTCTCGCGGGACACGATGCGGGTCGTGGCACAGAACATCGCCTTCGCGCTGGGCCTGAAGGCGGTGTTCCTGGCCACCACGCTGCTGGGCATCACCGGTTTGTGGCCCGCCGTCCTGGCCGACACCGGGGCCACCGCGCTGGTCACGCTGAACTCGCTGCGGCTGCTGCGCTTCCGCTAGCCGCCCGCGGCCTGTGGCCTGTGGCATACTCGAGACGAGGTTATCGTGATGCCGACCGCTTTAGACCGAGCCGCCGCCTGCGAGGAGCGGGGCATCCACCCCGAAGCCCTGGAGAAGGCCCGCCGGGCCGTGCCCGACGAGGCGCGCGTGGCGCGGGCGAGCAGCCTGCTCAAGCAGACTTGACCGTTATTCAGGGTTGAGGCTAGATAGAGGCATGAACTTACGCGAAGCCTTAGCCTCATTGGACGATCCACGCTACCAGAACCGGCGCTATCCGCTGTGGGGGGTGGTGGCATTGGTGCTGGTGGCCTTTGTGTGCCGGGTGGACTCCCTGCGGGGTGTGGCCCGCTTTGCCCAAGCCAATCCCTTCCTGTGTAAGCCCCTGGGCTTGCGCAAGGCCCCAGGACGCAGCTCAATCGCCCAGCTCATCCGCCGCTTGGACCCGCAAGCGCTGGGTTCAGCCCTGCAACAGGTCTTTCCCGAACTCCCCCTTCCCGCCTCTTTCCCTACCTCTACCGCTACTACCTCTGCCCTGGTCGCGGATGGCAAGGTCTTGCGGGGGAGTGCTAAAGGCGAGAGCCCGGTGGTGCGGGTGGTGGAGCTGTGGTGTGAGCAAGCCCGCCACAGCCTGGCCCAGGCCCAAGTCGGTGGGCGGGAGGATGAGGCCTTGCTGGGTCTGCTGGAGCGCATGGGGCTGGAGGGTTTAGCCGGTCGGGTGGTGGTGGCCGACGCGGGCTTCCTCTACCCCCGGGTGGCCGAAGCCATCCGGGCTAAGGGGGGGATTACCTGCTGAGCCTGAGAGCCAACCAAGCCCGGGCGTTGGAGGCGGTAGAGTGGCTGTTCGCTTGCCTGGACGAGCATCCCCTGCCCGGGGAAAGCATCGTCCAGTGGGAAGAACTCCGTGACGGGGAGGTGTGGCGCTACCGGGCCTCGGCCTCCCCCCATCTCCCCCCCTGGCTGGACTTCCCTTTTGCCCGGCAGGCCGTGCGCCTGGAGCGCTGGGTGTGGCATAAGCGCAGCAAGCAGCAGCGCTACAGCGTGCACTACGCCCTGAGTAGCCTCAGACCCGAGGCGGCGGGGGCCAGGCGTCTGGGCGAACTCATGCGCCAACGCTGGGGCGTGGAGAACCGGAACTTCTGGGTACGCGACGTGCTCTTACGCGAGGACCATGCCCAGGCCCGTGGCGCCCTGGCCTTCAACCTTTGTGCCCTGCGGGCTTTCGTGCTGAACTGCCTCAACTACCGCAAGGTCCAGGCTAAAAAAGCCGCCCTGGAAGCCTTCTCCTTCAACCCCCTCTCCGCTTTGAGGTTCCTGGGGTTGCATACAAAAGATGTATAGCGGTCAAGTCTGGCTTGACCCCCCCACGACGAGCGAGGCCGGCCCTGTTGCCGTGGTAGAGCCCACCCGGGAGGGGGCCACCGCCCTCAAGGTCGGCCACGCCGACCGCGACCGCGCCACCTGGATCTTCCAGGCCAACCCCGCCCTCTACGACATCCATCGCTCGCTCAAGCTCGAGGCCCGCGAGTGGTGGGGCTGTCTCCAGCACACCGGCCGGATCAGGGCCGGGGACCGCGTCCTCATCTGGATATCCGGCCCACGGGCGGGGATCTACGCGGTGGGCGAGCTCGAGACCGGGCCCAGCCTGCGGCCCGACTCGCCAGTCGGGCTCCGGCCAGGGGCGGCGTCCCGGTAGGGGATCGTTTACCTTCCTCCTCCTCCCGTCCTCAAAAAAAGGGGGGGTAACCCTAGAAGTAAATCTAGGCCCTGGCCTAGATTTCAACCTAGACCAACCCCCCACCTCTCCAGCAGGACCACCGGCCAAGGGGTCGGCCATCCACCAGGCGGCATTGGCACGATTCGCAGTCCAGGACGCGCGAAGGGCTGGTCAAGCCGTGGTGCGGTACTTGATTATTTGGGATAGATGCAAATCCAAAACAGGTAGGGCCCGGCCACCCCGCCGCCCCTGTGCGGCGCTCAGGCCTTCTCGGGGGCCGCCGCCCCGCCCTCGAGGCCCGCGCGGTGGGCGGTCCGGGTGTACTCCCCGGTGCGCAGGTTGAAGTCGAGCACCGGCGTCGGGCGCCTCGCCAGGATGTCGCGCACCGCCTGGTCGAGGTCGGGGCACAGCCGGATGCGCCCCAAGGCGTAGGCCTCGACCGCCATGCGGAACACCGGGGGGCGCTCCTGGACCAGGGTGCGCTCGACGAGGTGCTTGGCCACGCCCACCACCGGGAAGTGGGCGGGGTTGGCGACGGCCTCGCCCAGGTGCGAGCCGTGAACGGTGGCGATGACCTTGACCCCCTTGCCTGCGATGATCTCGACGGTCTTGGAGTCCTCGACCCAGCCCAGCTCGTCGACCACCACCACCTGGGCGGAGTGGTTGGCCACCGCCTCCAGCATCTTCTGCGGCTGCTCCTTGGGGTCGGGCACCGCCATGCGGCTGGCGCGGGCCAGGACCGGGTGGGGCCGCCAGCATCACCCCGCGCCCGGCCCGCACCGAGAGGAGCAGCGCGCGACCCTCCTGCTGTCTGCCTACAAACCTCATGGCCACCCCTTCTACTGCATTACAAGAAATGTTCGCAGAAAGTCGATCCCTTCAGGGTTCATAACTGCTGATTTATTTACTGGACTTACGCGGCCTCCACCTGCACCGGTAACAGAGGGCTCAAATCCAGGCTCAGCTTACCTGCGATGAGTCTCCGTCGGCATTGGTAGAAACTCGACTTCAGCCGCTCTCGCTGACACTCGATGAGCCCATAGGCCACCAGTCCCAAAGCCAGATGCCCCAAGACTTTGGCCCGGCGCCAGTGCCGGTGCCCCTTCCACCCTAGCTCCTGCTGCAATCCCCGGAAGATCTCCTCAATCCCCTGCCACAACCGGTACACCTCCACCGTCCTCTTTCCCTCCGAGTCCACACCGGAACTGGCATAAAACCCCCTCCCTCGACGCACCACCTGCACCGTAAAAGAAAGTCCCTTCAGATGGCCCACCTTCACCCAGTAGGCCCCTCCATGCCGCCGCAACTGGATACCCTCCAGCAATCGGTTAGCCCTGAGTCTCGTCACGAAACACCAGCCCTGAGCATGGAGCCACTCCAGCACTTCCTTTGCCGCGTACCAGGCGTCGAACAGCACCCCCTCCGGCTCAGACCCCTCCTCCCGGGCCCACTCCAAAAGGGACAAGGCCAGGTCTAGCTTGCTTTCCTCCCCATCGGCAAAGTAGGGCAGGAAGGCCAGGGGGACCCGACGCCAACCCCTGGCGTCGACCCAGGCCAGGACCACCAGGCTGAAGCCGTAGGGGTATAGGGGTAGGCCCCCTCCTTGGGGCTCCTCAGGCGTTTGAGGCCGAGCTGGCCTGAGCGGTAGCGGGGGATAAGGACATCGTCGATGAGGAGATGAGGAGGTAGCCCCCCTTCGGGCCCCCCAGGGTACGGCAGAGAGGGAGGCAGAGGCTAAAGAAGTAGGGCAGAGGGTAGTCCAGGGCGCGGTAGAGGGTGTCGTGGTTGCAGCCTTGGGCTTCAGCCATGGCCAGGGCAGAGGTGTTGATGGGGCTTTGGGCTAAGGCTTCTAGCGCGCGGAGGACCGAGGTTGGTATCCTATCTTCGGAACCTCTCCGTGACATGAAGGCCCATTTTATCTGGTGATCCCTAGGGTGCGTAAGTCCAGACATTTACCATCTTTGCTGCTTCGGGGAGGGACACGAACGGTTTGGCTATGAGTGGCAGTTTACGCAGGGTCGCGCTCCCGGGCTAGTTGCGCGATCGTCACGCGTTTGTGCGCCAAGCGCCACCGCTTTATGGCCAGGCCCGGGCGCCGGCGGAAGGTGCCGGCGGGGCGCTTCCCCCTCCGCCGCTCACTGCACCACGCCGTGCTCCAGCCCGCCCAGCAGGTTCACCACCGCCCGCGCCCCGGCCGGGGTGTCGGCGTACTCGAGCGGGACCCGCCCCCCCAGCGCCAGGTTGGGCTGCCTGAGCCACCCTACCGCGGCTTCAGGGTCCCCGAACGTCGACAGCGCCTGGGCCACCACCGCCGCCACCCGGTAGAGCCGCTCGCCCTCGAGGCGGTTCAGCCGCCCGGCCCTGCGGCGGCGGGCCAGGGTGGAAGGAGGGATCTGGGTGAGGATCCCCAGCTCACGGTCGCTGCAGCGCAGCAGGCGCTTGAGGGCGTCCCAGGCCGAAACGGGTAGCCCCTCCCGCAGGTAGCGCACACGGTCGTCGGCGCTGCCCGGGGGCAGGCCGAGTAGGGCAAGGGGCTCGGGTCCTGGGAACATGGCCGCCTCCAGGAACCACTATACAGCGACATCCCCCTCGTCCTGGAGGGCTTGCCCCTACCCACGGGCCTCGGCTTTCCGTACCGGACCCACACTTTCGACCGAGGTTTGGGGTCGGGGTGCCGGGGGGGTGCCGTCCTGCCGGCCGAGGCCGAGCTGGGCAGGCCCCTGCGGCCCGGCGAGGGGGTGCACTACCGGGAGGGGGCCCTCGACCGGGGGGACCACCCCGAGGCCTGCCCCTCCCGGCGGCACCACGGCGGCGGGCCGGCCGGTCAACCCGGCCCGCCCAGCCCCTCAGCCCGCAGCACCACCTCCGGCAGCCCCTCGAGGCTCCGCAGCCCCCACCGCATGGCGGGGCGCCAGCGCAGCTCGAGGACGGGCCGGTGGTCGGGGCCGGCCCACCGGCCGTGCCAGAAGCCCCGGCCCACGAGGGGCCCGCGCTCGTGCGGCCGCAGCCGTTTGCGCTTGCGCCGGGTCAGGCCACGCGGCTCCTCCTCCTGAACCCGGCGCAGCGCCCCGCCCAGGCGGCCCCCTACCTCCCACAGCCGCAGCCCCTCCCCGCCCGGCGGGGCCGGCGCCTCCGCCGCGTCCCCGGGCGCGGCCACCCGGTAGAGCAGCAGGCTGAGGGCGGCCCCGGCGGCGTCGGCCTCCCAGGGATCGAAATCGATGTCCGCCGCCGAAAGGTCCGGGGCGAGCGAGGCCACGAAGCTCAGGTACGCCCTCCTCAGCGCCTCCGCGCGGTAGGGCCTCACGGCCGCCTCGGCCTCGCCGTCCAGGGGGAAGGCCTGCAGCTCGAGGTCCCCCCAGTCGCTCAGGTCGTGCAGCAGCCACAGGGTGCCGGCCTCGAGGCGGGCGAAGAAGCCGTGGGCCAGGCCCAGGCCGGTGGGGCGGGGCCTGGGGAAGGCCACGTACAGCGAGGGCTCGGGCAGCCGCGCCAGCAGCGCCAGCGGGACCGTGCCCTCGAAGCACGAGCCCTGCAGGTGCTCATAGGCGTCGGGGTCGAAGCGGTAGACCGTCTGGGAGAGCGCCCAGCCCTCCAGCAGGGCGGCCTCGAGCGGGCCCGGGCCGCCGGGGCGGCGGAGGGCCTCGAGGCGGAGCAGGGGGCGGAGCTCCGGCGGCATCCGCCTCCAGGATACCCGGCCTCTGCCACGGGCCGGCAACAGAAGGGCCCGGGCGCAGGGCACCCAAGGGAATCTCTGGCTGCGCCCGGGCTTGTCCCGCTTCGGAACCCCGCCAGTCTAGCGCACGGGGGCACCCGGGAGCCGCGCACCCGCCACACCGCTGCACGGGCTGCCCGGCCCGGCGCCGGGCTCGGCCGCTAGCCGCCCGCGGGAGCGCGGGTTAGGATGGGGCCATGCCCTCCCCCAAGCGCCTGCGCGAGTTCTCCTACGAGGAGCTGATGGCCCTCATGGGCGAGGCGATCAAGACCCCCCAGGCCGCCGACGAGCTGCTGAAAGCCATGGAGGAGGAGCCTGGCTTGCTCGACCGTTTCGAGGGCGTGCAGTGGCTCGACCTAAGCCAGGTGTACGGCGACCTGATCCACCGCCGCGACCAGCGGTGCTGACCCCGCCCGCCTCTACGGCACCGGGCTGCGGCTGTCGGAGGCCCTGGCGCTGACCTACAAGGACGTGACCTACCAGGACGGCATCCCCCACGCCGTGCGGGTGCTGGGCAAGGGCAACAAGGAGCGGGTGGTGGTGCTCTCTCCCACCGCCCAGCGGGCGCTCTTCCAGTGGCTCAAGCACCGCAACCTCGAGGGCCATCCCACCAGCCCCCACCTCTGGAGCCACACCTCGGGGGCCCGCAAGGGGCAGCCCTTCCCGGCTCGCACGGTGCAGGCCATGCTCAAGCGGGTGGCCAAGAAGGCCGGCCTCAAGGAGTGGGCCAAGCTCACCCCCCACAAGCTGCGCCACTCTTACGCCTCGGCGCTGATGGAGGCGGGGCGGGGGATCGACGAGGTGAAGGAGCTGCTGGGGCATGCCTCTATTGCCACCACCCAGATCTACGTGCACGTGAGCCGGAAGGGCTCGAGGAGGCTGCTAGGGCACTGCCGGACGTGTTGGGGTAGTGCAGGGCCCTGCAGGGCCCTGCGGCCCCTCACCGGGGAGCGAAGGGGGTCGGCTCGTTCTCTATGCCTCGATCCGATCACGCAGGGCGGTTAACGCCTCGGTGACCTCCCGGCTTTTCTGTTCAATAACCTCGAGCAGCTCTTCAACGCTCCGTGTATCTGTATCGAGCTTCGCATGGGGGTTCACGGCCTTGAGGTCGTAGTTTCTGGCCTCGAGCTCGGCCCGGCTCACCGTCCAGCTCCGCTCGGAGTCGGCGCGGGTGGGCAGCAAACGGAAGAACTCCTCGAAGTGCTCGAGGGTCAGCGGGCTTTTCTTCCCCACCTTCACCCCCGACAGGTCGTAGTACCAGATGCGCTCGGTGGGCCGCCCCTTGGTGAAGAAGAAGATGTTGGTCTTCACGCCGGCCCCGGCGTTGACAAAGGTGCCCGGGGGTAGCGAGAGGATGCACCAGACGTCAGCCTCGTTCAAGAGCTTGCGTTTGGTCTGCACGAAGGCAGTTTCCTGCCGGAAGGACACGCCCTCGTCGAGCACGATGGCGCAACGGCCTCCGCTCTTGAGGGAGTCGATCACGTGCTGAAGGAAGAGCACCTGGGTCGCGCTGGTCTTATAGGCGAAGCGCGCCTGGGCTACCTTGCCTTCTTTACCGCCGAAGGGGGGGTTGGTGAGGATCACGTCGAACTGCGCCGGGGCTCCCTCCCACAATCCCCCGTAGATCTCCTGGCCGGTAAGGGTGTTGCCGTGCCACAGGTTAGGCTTGTCGATGCCGTGGAGCACCAGGTTAGCCAGGGCGATCGGGTAGATCAGGTTTTCCTTCTCGCGCCCGTAAAGCCTCCGGGTTTTGAGGGCCTCGAGCTGCTCCGGCGTGGCGTCGTCCCCCAGCTTCTGCAGCACGTACTCGTAGGCCGTGGCCAGGAAGCCGCCGGTGCCGGCACAGGGGTCATAGATGGTGTCCGCGGGGCCCGGGTCAATGGCCTGCACCATGGCCTTAATCACCTGACGGGGGGTGAAGAACTGGCCCCCGTCGTTGCCCTTCTCGCCCATCTTCAAGAGGAGCCCTTCGTAGACCTGGGAGAGGGCGAAGAGGTGGGTGCTGTCCACCGTTTGCGAGTTGATGAGGTGGACCTTGTCCAGTACGTCCAGGAAGTTGCGCTCGGTGTCCACCCGCACCCGATCAACGCCGGACATGATCTCGCTGATCACCTTCTGCCGGGCGGTGGCGTTAGGCTGGTCACGCAAGCCCCTTAGATAGGGCAGCAATTCGCCGTTGACGAAGCCGAAGAAAGCGCCCAAGGCTCCTTCCTCCAGCTCGCGGCGCTTCCAGCCATCAGGGGCGGCCCAGTCCTGCCAGCGGTAGGGGGCCTCGAGGCTGGGGGTAAAGGCCGCCCCCACCGCCTGACTCTGCTCGGCCTCCAGGGTTTCAAGGTCGTCCAGAACGCGCAAGAACAGGATCCAGGTCAGCTCGGGGACGTACTGCAAGGCCCCGGCGCAGTTGGAGCGGCGCAGGATGTCGCAGATGCTCCATACGTACGCGCTGAGGCTGGATTGGGTGGTGAAGCGGGGTGTACCGTTTGAGCTGTTCTTGCTGGGCATCAGAGTTCTCCTGAGAACGCGCGGCGTAGGATGGCGGCGGGTAGGGCGCGGATGGCCTCGAGCTGGGCTTCTAGGCTACGAATAAGGGCTTGGGTGGCCTCGAGCTTAGCGTTTAGCTCGGCTACGATACGGTGTTGGGTCTCGAGGGGGGGGAGAGGTACTTCCAGGGCTTCTATCTTTGAGACGCTAAGAGTGTACAGTCCTGTGGTTGTTTTTGCTTTCTCGAGGAGCTGCTTTCGTCCATCTGGAGACGCTAGATACCAAAACAGATACGTAGGACTGGCCGTTTCGTGGCAGCGAAGGCGGATTAAGTGATTCTGGTGGACACAATCTTCTATCTCTCCGTGAAAAATTGCGCACCTTCCGATATGCCCGCGGCTTCCGTTTCCCTCAACAATGAGTAGATCACCTCTCACTAACCGGTAGCGTTCCAGTTCCTCCGGGGTGACCTCAAATCTTTCAACATTACTTAGATCTATCCAGCCGTTCTGCACGTTTCGAACTGTAAGAAATGGCTTGTGGAAGGCAGATGGTTTTCTTTGTGGTGTTTTTTGTATGCCTCCAGAAACCACACCTATTTCACGAGCCAATCTCCCCGGCCACCCTCGAGCCTCTTCACTCTCAAACACCGCTCGTAGATGCGCCGCTGTGAGCTTCCGGGCTGCCTCGAGCCCATCTTCAGCCGCCTTGCGGGCCTTTTCCACCGCCCCCATCTGCTCGGTGAGGATGGCGGCGATGCGGCGTTGGGTCTCGAGGGGAGGTAGCGGAAGCTCGAGGTTCTCGAGGTATTCGGATGGAACACGCTGGTGTCCCACAGCTCCCTTAAAGTGATTTGCTGCATCTGACAAAACTTCAGGACGGCGAACGTAAAAATGTATCCACTCTGCTGTGATGCTAGGGCCGGGTCGTATTATGTGGAATTCCGTGGAGCCGAACCCGAAGCCATTTGTTAAGCCCGAGGCAATTGTGTGCTTACCATTCTGCATGCAAGGGGTAATTTTCGCGAACAGCACATCTCCCTCTTCAAAATACGTATATCCACGACATACTTCGCCGAAAGGCTTTAATTCGGGCGATTTGATCATGCCTGTTAAGTCATCAACGGCAGACATGGATACGAAGAAGGTTGGTTCGTCACCGCTTAACCCCAGATTTCGCGGTCGAGGCGGATTTATTTGGGCAACCTCCGCGAGTTTCACCCACCGCCACCCCTCGGGCAGCTTAGGGCGGGTTTTGGGTTTTGGGACTTCAGTTGTCGGACTGCTCATCGTCGCTCCTTAGCTCGGCCTCGAGCTGCTCCACGCTCGGTAGGGCGGCCTCGAGCTCCTTGGGCAGGGCCTCGGCCAGTTGGAAGCTGCTCACGCCCAGGGGCTTGGCGAGGTCGCGCAGCGCGTATTCTACTGTGAGTTTGCGCTTGCTCTTGCACAGGATCAGGCCCAAGGTGGGGCCGTCGGTGGGGTGGCGTAGCAGGTCATCCACTGCCGAGAGGTAAAAGTTCATCTTGCCCGCGTACTCGGGTTTGAACTCGGTCATCTTGAGGTCGATTACCACGTAGCAGCGCAGCTTGAGGTGATAGAACAGCAGGTCGAGGTAGTAGTCCTGGCCATCTACTTCTAGGGGGTACTGGCTGCCCACGAAGGCGAAACCTACCCCCAGCTCGAGCATGAACCGCTGTAGGTGCTCCAACAGGGCGCGCTCGAGGTGACGCTCGTTGGCCTCTTTGTGCAGGGTTAGGAAGTCGAAGTTGTAGGGGTCTTTGAGCACCTGCTGGGCCAGGTCGGAGCTGGGCGGGGGCAGGGTCTGGGCAAAGTTGGTCAGGGCTGCCCCTTGGCGCCGGTGTAGGCCGGTTTCGATCTGGGCTTCCAGAATAGCCCGGCTCCAGCCGTTTTGCAGGGCCTGTTCGGCGTACCACAGCCGCTGGGCGGGGTCTTTGAGCTTCTGTAAAAGCACCAGGTTGTGCCCCCAGGGCAATTGCGACACGGGCTGTGCCGCAAACTGCCCCTCGTCCGGGCAGGCCTGGTAGAAGGCCCGCATGCGCTCGAGGTTGCGCTTGGAGAAGCCCTCCACGCCCGGGAACTCCCGCTTGAGGTCGCCGGCCACCCGCTCGATGACCTTCTCGCCCCAGCGCCCCTGGCGCACGGCGGCCTCGAGGTCGTGCCCGATCTGCCAGTAGAGCCCCATCAGCTCCCGGCTCACCGCCAAAGCTGCGCGGGTCTGGGCCTGCCGGATGCGCTCCTTGAGGCTCTGCAAGAAGGCGGGGTAGTCCTGGGGTAAGAGCTCGCTCACAGAACTCCTTTCGTGGATGCTCCGCATCTCGCCTCGCCACGGCGAGGCGACGCGGAGAGGAAACGAAAGCCGCTCGCAGAGCGGTACTTCCTCCAAAACATGGCTCCTGGTACACTGGTTTCATGCCCAGGGCAGAAACCGTCGTGCTCAAGCTGCGCCCCCCCGGCAGGGCCAAGCGGGCCTGGCTCGACCGGACCGCCGAACTCTTCCGCCAGGGGACGCAGCTCGGGCTTGACGCTGCGCTGGGCATGGCTACGAGCAGCCGGGCGAAGATACACACCGCCACCTACGCCTCCATTCGCGCCCTGGGCCTGCCCTCCGACTACTGCCGCATGGCGGTCAACCAGGCCGTACAGCTCGCGAGGAGCCACTTCGGGCTGCGCAAGAGCAAGCAGCAGGCGGGGAAGCCTACGGCGGTGCGTAGCCAGGGGATTGGGCTGGGGACTAACGCCTACAAGGTGGTTGGAACCGCCCTTCGGCTTTCGACCGGGGTGCAAGGTGTTTACATCTGGCTCCCCCTTTGTGTCCCGCAGCATTGGCGGGACAGGTTGCAGTACGTCCGTGGTGATGCCCGGCTGTTCAGGCGGGGTGATGAGTGGTTCGTCATGCTGCCCCTCAAAATGCCCAATACTCCAACCGTCCGTGACGGCAACGGCGAGACCGTTATCGGAGTAGACCTGGGCATTGTTCGGTTGGCGACAGCCAAGCATCCCAACGGCGTCTTTATCGCCAACGGGAAAGCCATTCGCCATACACGCGAAGGCTACGCCTCCCTCCGCCGCCGCTACCAGCGCCACCGTCGCCTTGACCGGGTGCGGGCCATGAAGGGCAAGGAGCGGCGCTGGATGACCGACCTCAACCACAAGGTCAGCCGAGGGCTCGTAGACCTCGCGGCCCGGTACCCCAATCCGGTACTGGCTTTCGAGAAGCTGGACGGGATACGCGACAGGATACGGGGCAGCAAACGCTTCAACCGCATGGTGGCGAGCTGGGCCTTCAGGCAACTGGCCGACTTCGTGCTGTACAAGGCTGAGAGGGCGGGGGTGCGGGTTATCTTCGTTGACCCCCGCAAGACCAGCCGCACCTGCCCGAAGTGCGGTCATGCCACCCGAGCCAACCGAACCACGCAGGCCGACTTCCGGTGTGTGGCCTGCGGCTACCAGGGCAACGCCGACGTGGTAGCTTCCCTCAACATCGCTGGCGTAGCGGCTGGACTGCTGCGCCAAGGGCCGCCTGACACGGCCCGACCGAGCGCCGCGCCACGGTGCGGCGCAGGTCAGGCTGCTCCCGCTGGGGAGCGGCTGGATGGAGTAAAGGTGTGGGCTTCGGTCCATGCAGACTCCAACCTTGAAAGCTCCGTGTAGGAGCCCCCGTTCTTCAGAACGGGGAGGATGTCAGGCCTCGAACATCCTCTCCTTGGTCTGGCGCAGCACCTCACGTGGCTCCCCTAGCTCCTTCAGGGCCGGCAGCCCCCCGGCCCGCACCACCTCGGGCACGTTGAAGATCTGCGGGCTCTCCAGGGCCTCGGTGCCGGAGCGGCTGAACTGGTTGGCGATGGCCAGCACGGTGGCGGCGGTGCGCCGGGGCATGGTTCCCATCCAGTCCCGGTGCTTGTAGCTGAACGCCCCGGCCCGCTGAAGGCGGGTCAGGGGGTTCATGCCGTAGCCCAGCGCGGCGAGCACGTCGTAGAGGTCGTAATCGGTCATCTCCTCCACCACCTGCACCACCTTGGGGCTGTAGCCCGAGCGCACCAGATGGTCCACCAACTGCCGGCGCTCGTCGGGGTGGACCCAGGCCCGCCGGAAGTGCTCAAGGTCGGGGGCGGCCTGGACCAGCCGCTCCGAGAGGCGCTCCTTGTACTCCTCGACAGGGATGAGCTTTTCCTGCCCGTCCACCTGGGCCACCACCAGCCGCCCGGCGGGCCGGACCAGCACACTGACCCCCTCCACCTGGGGGATGGGCTGTGGCGGAGGCTGCGGGTTATCGGGGCCAGGGCCTTCCTCATCCCCAGGTTCCCCCTCCTTGGAGCCCTCAGGCCGCGTGTAGCGGGTCAGGAAGGCCTCGCCGAACAGCCGGCTGGCGTCGGTGTAGTCGTAGACCCGGAACATCAGCTTGTCACTGGCGAGGTCGATCCGGGTCCCCCGGCCCACCATCTGGTAGAAGGAGATAGGGCTTTGCACGTAACGGAAGAAGACCACGTTCCTCAGGCAGGGCACGTCCACCCCGGTGGTCAGGAGGTCCACGGTGGTAGCGACGAAATGGCTGTTGCTAGAGCCCCGGAGGTCGGCCAACTGGTCGTTGCCCCCGCTGGCCGCGGTGCACTTGAAGGCGTAGTACTCCTTGGGGGCCTGGCCGTTCTCCCGGCACCATTCGGCGTAGAGGTTGCCCATCTCCCGGGCCACGGCCTGGGCGTGGGCGTCGCGCACGCAGAAGATCACCGTCTTCTGCTCTGGCCCCCCGGTCTCCAGCAGCCGCTGGAAGAGGTCGGCGCACATGGCCTTGACCCGGTCGGGGAGCATGATGCGGTCCTCGAAGCTGGTCTTCTCGTAAAGCTCCTCCAGCTCCTCGCGGCTTAAGGGCCGGCCGGTGATGGCGTCCACGGGTTTGAGCGCCAGGATCTGATCGATGCTCAGCCCGGTCTCGTCGATGTCCACCTGGGCCCGCACCACCTCGCAGGCGGCCAGATAGCCGTCCTCGATGCCCTGTGCGAGGTCGTACTCGTAGACCGGCTCCCCGAAGTGGCGGATGTTGTCGGCGGTGATGGCCTCGTCCTCGAGGGCCCCTGCGGTCTTCTCCGGGAGCTTGAGCTGCCGGGGGGTGGCGGTCAGGCCGATCTGCACCGCGTCCGGGTTCCTCAGGAGCACTTGGCTCCACTTGCCCCAGGCGCTGCGGTGGCACTCGTCGATGATGATGTGGCTGAAGTAGTTCTCGGGGTAGTGCTCGAGCAAGAAGTTGGCCGTACCGTCCTCGTTGCCTACATCCAGGGTCTGGTAGGTCGCGATGTGGATGCGAGCGTTCTTGGCGTGGTTGCTGCCGTCGGGGTTGCGTTTGACCTCGGCGGCATCGGTCCCGAAGACGTTGGTGAAGGCGGCGAGGGCCTGCTGCCGCAGCTCGTCCCGGTCGCAGATGAACAGTGCCCGGCGCAGTTGTCCTGCGTCGGCGACGCGCTTCAGAAGCTGCACGGCGATGAAGGTCTTCCCTGCTCCGGTCGCCAGGGTGAGCAAGGCCCGGCCCGGCTTCTCCTGGGTGGCGTCCCTGGCCAGCTTCTCCAAGGTGGCGCGGATGGCGGCATCCTGGTAGTAGCGCCGGGTGCCTTCTCCCCCCGGATACCGCACCAGAAGGGGGCGGGCCGCCGGGCTGTCCAGACGGAAGCCCATCATGGCCTCGTAGCGCGCCCGGAGCTCCTCCGGGGTGGGGAACTCGCTCATGGGACGAGGATCGGAGGTCAGGCCGGTGCTCCGGTCGAACATGACCCAGAAGTACCCGTTGGACGAGAACACGAAGGGCACGTTCAGCCGTTTGGAGTCGGCGTAGAGCCGGGCCTGCTCGAGGCCGTGGTCGGGGGGAAGCTGGTTCTTCTTCGCCTCCAGCAGGGCCACCGCGACGGGCTGGGCGTCCGGCGTCACCCGCACGCGGAGGGTGTAGTCGGTCCGGCCCCGGCGGCGTTTGCCCCGGCCGTCCACGATGTCGATCGCCCCCGCGGTCTCCTCCCGGCGGATGTGGGCTTCGGTCCACCCGCGCAGGCGTAGCGCGGGATCGATGAGCTTCGAGCGGGTGTCGGACTCGGATAAGCGCTCGTCGCGGTAGTCGGAGTCGGGCGGAAACATAGTTGGCAGCTTTATTTACCGAGGCGCTTCTGGATTGCCTGCTGTAGCTCTGTGTCGGAATTGAGCTGTGCTAGTAACGCTCGCAATACCTCACGCGACCTCCGCCCGGCGTACGTGGAGCAGGTCGCCCTCCTCCACCGCCCGCACTTCCTCGGGGGCGAGGGTGAGCACCCCCAGGGTGTGGCCGGTGAGGGTGGCGAACTCCACCTCGTAGCCCTCACCCTCCCCCCAGACGTGCACCACCGTGCCCACATCCCCGGCCTCGAGGCCGAGTTCCGGCTTGTCCACCCGGAGCACCACGCTGTCCAGCTCGCGGATCATCCTCTTCCTCCCTCCGCGGGATAGGCCGTGACCAGCCGCGCCCGGGCGTACCGCGTAGCGGTCCCAACGGGAATCTGCCCACGGGTGCGCGGCTCCGCCCCCCCGCAGCCCTCCCCGACCCACACGCTCACCACGCGGGCGCTGCCCCGTGGACCCAAGTGAAGCCGCTCCGGCGGCCCGGCGATGCCGGTACTCAGGAGCTTCCCCCGAGCGGCCCACTTGAGGCCGAAGGGGGTGGCCTCCTCCTGCACCTCAGGGGTCACGCGGGCCTGGAGCTTGAGGGCCTCCGCCAGGTCCAGGGGGTTCTCGGCGGTGAAGCCCAGCGCCGCGAAGAACCGGGCCTTGTGCCGGCCCACGGGGTGGGTGGGGGAGAGCAGGTAGTCGGTGAGCTTCCGCAAGGGCACCTCCAGCTCCATCCCGGCCAGGGGGTTCACCGCTTTCCCCCGGAGGCGGCCGTCCTCACGGCTTGGCCTCCTTCTCCTTCATGCGGTCGAAGGCCTCGAGGGCCTCCTTCCCGCCCAGCAGCCGGGCGGCCTCCTCGCGGGGCACCCGCCAGGTTCGCCCTACCCGCACGCCCCGGATCTCGCCCCCTCGCAGGCGCTTGCGGATGGCCTCCTCGCTGACCTTGAGGGTCCGGGCCAGCTCCTCCACGGTGTAGTAGAGCCCCACGGGCGCATCTTACCCAACCGGGCAAACAGGGGCAAGCTGAGGTCAGTAATTGCTGATTGCAGTAACTACTGATTTCAGTAAATACTGAGTACAGGAAATACTGCGTTCAGTAACGCAGTAGATCAGCAAACCAGTGATGCGGCAAGCGATGGAATGGAGGTACCAATGGCGTTCGTGGGCAGACAGCAGGAAGGGCGTGCACTCCTCCTTTCGGTGCGCGCCGGGCGCGGGGTGGTGCTGGCGGCCCCGCCGGGCTACGGCAAGAGCGCCCTGCTCGAGGAGGTGCGCCCCGCCCTCGAGGCCTGGAGCGCGGTGGTCTGGTGCGACAAGCTCGCGCCCTTCGGGGCCTTCCTCAAGGACCTCTTCCGGGGGCTGAGGTAGGGGTCCCCCCAGGCCACCACGGGGCACAGCGCGCTCAGCGGGGCCAGCGCCGGCGCGGCCCCCGCCAGGGGCAGCCGGTAAAGCCGGCGGGCGGCGGCCTCGAGGAGGGGAAGGGGGGGAGGGGGGCGCGCATAAGCACAGTGTAGCCGCCCCGGCGTCACCGCCCCCACCCCGACGCCGGTGACGCCGGACGCGCCGGGTATCCTTAAGGCAGCACGGGCCGGGACACCCGCCGAAGGTAGCAGCGCCCTGCTCAGCAGCTTCGACGCAAAACCCGCGCGCCCCCCACCCCGAACCGTTGACGGTCCCGCCACCCCCGTACTACCCTCCCGGCCATGGAGAACGCCGAGAAGGTCGTCATCGGCCGGGGCCTCGAGGCCCTTGAGGCCTGGCGCCGCGCCGGGCGGCTGGGGGAGGAGGAGGACCCGCGGGTGCTCCCCCACCCCGAGCCCGCCGACGTCGACGGGCGCGAGGTGCTGGGCGAGGTGCCGCTGCCCCTGGCCGCACACGCCCGCCTGGTGCGGTGCCTGGGCCCGGCCGAGGGGGAGGAGGCCGGGCAGGTGCGCAGCTACGTGGTGCTCGACCACGAGCGCCTCGAGCGCGAGGCCGAGCGGCTGGCCCTGACCTACGCGCAGGCCCGCGCGGCGCTGTGGAAGAATGGGCAGCCCCTCTCCCTCGGCACCCCCTCCCTCGCGGAGGCCGCCGCCGGCCAGGTGCTGCACCAGGTTGCCGTAGGGCCCAGTGGGTGGCCGTGCACCAGGCCATCGACGCCAGGGACGTGGAGCAGCTGCACCGGCTGCTGCGGGCCGGGGCCCCGCTGGAGGCCCCGGCGGCCGGGGGGGAGAGCCCCCTGCACCACGCCGCGGCGGGGGGCGAGGCCCGGGCCGCGCGGGCGCTGCTGAAGGGGTGGGCCGACCCCGACGCCGCCGACATCGGAGGCCGCACCCCGCTGCACTGGGCGGCCCTCGAGGGGCAGAAGGAAGCGGCGCAGGCCCTGCTGGAGGGAGGGGCCGACCCCCGCCGCCCCGACGTCGACGGCGTGACCCCCGAGGACCTGGCCCGCGCGCGGGGCCTCGAGCTGGGGCCGGAGCCGGCCCGGGCACAGGCCACCCCTGCCGCCCCCGCAGCGGAGCGAGGCGGCCTCGAGCTGTGAGCCCAGGGGCCTAGGGGCGGCCCGCCCCGGCCTCGAGGGCGTACGCCAGCAGCACGAGCAGCCCCACCAGGGCCAGCACCGCCAGGCAGAGGGTGCGCTAGACCTCCTCGAGCCGGCGCGCAAACTCCCGCCGCAGGCGGGAGGCCTCCAGGGCCAGGGCCTCCCGCAGGACCTCCCCCTCCCCTTCCCCCTCCCCCGCAGGCCCCGGCACCGGGGTGAGGCGGCGCTCGAGGCGCACCTGCTCCCGCAACAGGAGTAGCTGCTGGCGCTCGAGCGCCGCCTGGAGGCGCTCGAGGTCGGCCAGGCGGTCGTGGGGGGCGCGGGGCGGGGCCGCAGTCGTGGGCTCGTGCTCCATGGCCCCCATGCTAGCGGGGGGCGGCGGGGGGAGGGGGTGCGGCTCCACACCCCCGTTATAGCGGGGTCGGGCGGCGGGCCGGGGGGCGGAGGGCGGCGGCCAGAGCGGGGTCAGGCCCCCGCCTCCCAGGGGTTGAGCAGCCGAACGGGCAGGCCCCGGAAGTGGCCGGTGTTGCGGCTGACCAGGGTGAGGCCGTGGCGCAGGGCGGTGGCCGCCAGCAGGGCGTCCAGGGGGGAAAGGGGGCGGCCCTGGTTCAGGGCCTCGCCGGTGAGGGCGCCCCACGTCTCCATGACCCCCGTGTCCAGGGGCAGAATCTGCCCGGCGAAGCGCCGCTTGAGGTCTTCGATCCAGCCTTCCAGGACAGCTCGGCGCGGCTCGGGGGCGCGGACGGCCCCCTGCACCAGCTCGCCCAAGGTGAGAGCGGAAAGGTAGGCTTCCCGCACGGAGAGCCCTTTCAGCCAGGCCGTAACCCTGGGGTCGGGCTGACGCTTGGCCGCCTCGGAGACCACGTTGGTGTCGAGCAGGTAGCTCAAAAGCCCACCTCCCGGTAGCCTGCGCGCGACCGGTCGGAGAGGGCCTCGGCCTCCTCGTCGGAGAGGGGCTCCGGCGGGCGGAGGGCCTCGAGCAGGGGGGTATCCTCGCCGCGAAGGCGGGTGTAGGTCGCCCAGTCCAGCACCACCACCGCGGGCCGGCCCCGCCGGGTCACGGTCTGGGCCTCGCCCTTCAGGGCCTGCTCCACCACCTCGGAGAAGCGGGCCTTGGCCTCCTGAAGCTGCCAGCTGCGTTTCACCCCATCAGTCTAGTCTGACTAGATGGGTTGGTCAAGCCGGACCTCCCCGTGGGGGGAAAGAGGCCCTCGGGCGGGAGGCGGGAGGCGGGAGGCGGGAGCGGGCTTCGCGGCCAGCGGGGGGCGGCATGGCCTCCACCGGCCGGGCGGGAGGGGTTGGGGGTGCTCGAGGCCCCCCCCTTCAGGCCTCCTCCAACGCCTGCTCCAGCCGCTCGCGCAGCCGGGCCACCTCCCCCCGCAGCCCGCCCAGCCCCAGCAGCACCGCCCCCGCCAGCCCCCCCAGCGTGAGCTGGGCCAGCGCCCCCTGCCGCACGGCGGCCAGGGCCTCCTGCCGCGGCAGCGAGCCCTCGGGCAGGGCCCGGGCCGTGGGGGTGAGGTGGCGGTCGGGGAGGGCCAGGGGGGGCAGGGCCAGCAGGGCCACCCCCAGGGCCAGCGACCCCAGGATCTTCAGCAGCAGCGCCTCGAGCTTGCCCAGGTTTCCCATGCCCGCTCACCTCCCCGCGTAGGGGTCGAGCTCGGCGGGGAGCTCGTAGGGGGTGTTGAAGACGTCGAAGTCGTTCTCCTCGGGCAGGAAGCCGGGGAAGTTGAAGCCCTCGGGCATCGGCTCCACCACCCAGTCCGCCGGGCGGTGGCCCTCGCACACCAGCCGCCCCCCCTCCAGCCGCATGGAGATGGGCTCTCGCGGGTAGATGCGCACCCAGCGGCCGTAGAGGGGGTGCCACTCCGCGCGCCAGGAGGCGTAGAGCACGATCTTGAGCGGGCCGTCGGCGGGGGCGACGGCGAAGGCGCCGGAGACCCGATCGGCGTCGGTCCGCCTCCCGGCGTACTTCCCGTTGGCGTACTCGATGAAGGCGGGGTCGCCGACGTCGCCCTCGTAGCCGTAGTACAGCGCGGGGGGGCTGGCGGGGGCCACCGGGGGGTAGTCGGGGTTCCAGTTGCCCGGCTCGACGCCCCACGGCCAGCCCACCCCCGGCTGCAGGCAGAAGGCCCGCGGCAGCCACACGGGGGCGGGGGGCAGGGGGCGGTCCTCGAGGTAGAAGCCGCCCGCGGCCCTGGGGTCGGGCACGCGCTCGAAGGGCAGGTCGGCCTCCTCCACCGCCTGGGTCTTGAGCTCGCCGAGCACCCGGAACTCGGGGGAGCCCCCCGCCCCCTCGACCAGCCCCGCCTCCACCCAGCCCCGCACCCACCGCCCGTCGCGCGCGCGCTTGAGGTAGACCTCCACCGCGCCCCGCTCGGGGGCGCTCATGCACCCGGGCCCCCCGCCCCAGGCCTCGCCCACGAAGCCGGGGGCGTAGACCCAGCTGCGGCCCCAGAAGCGCAGCACCATGACCCCCCGTTCCCCCCAGATGTGGACGCCCAGGAAGCCCCGGCCGCCGCAGCTCACCTCCAGCCGGGTGACGCCGGAGGGGTCGGGCGGGGGCGGGGAGTCCTTCAGGTCGCAGCCCGCCAGCAGCGGCAGGCCGAGCGACAGGGCGAGGAGGGAGGGGCGGCAGGAGCGCAAGGACCGGAGGAAGGACTTGAGCATCATGGGCACCATTCTAGCCACCTCAGGATGAGAGCCCGGCCCGGGCCAGCAGCACCCAGTACGAGGCCAGCAGGCCCAGCCCGGCCAGGGCCTTGTCGCGCCGGCCCCCCCGGCGCAGGGCCAGCCCCGCCGCCAGCAGGGCCGGGGGCAGCGCCACCAGCAGGGCCAGGCCGGGGAGGAAGGAGGCCCCCGCCGCCGCCAGCCCCGCCGCCAGGCCCAAAGCCCCGGGGGAAGGCGGGCGGGCGCGGGGGCGGGGGCGGTCGGGGGCGGGCGGGGGCTCCTGCCCGTGCGCGGGGGGACGATCCCCTTCGGGACCGCTAGGCGGTAGACCCAGCGGACGGTCCCCTTCGGGAAGGCCTGCGGCCGTGCACCAGGGCGGGCGGCCCCCCTCGGGGCGGGCCGCGGTCATGGCCCGCAGGTAGCGCTCCCACACCGCCTCGCATCGCAGCTCCTTGCGCGCGTGGCGCTTCCCCCGCAGGGGGGGAGCCTCCAGGGCGTGCAGCACCCGGCGGGCCAGCCCCTCCCACGCCCCCGCCCCGCCCACGGCGCGGGGGGCGCCCCACTCGTAGCCCCAGTCGTAGCCGGGGAAGGGGTAGAGCAGGGCCCCCAGGGCGTCGGCGCGCTCCTGGTGGGCCGGGAGGTGGGCGTTGAGCAGCAGCAGGTTGCCCGCCAGGGCGGCCTCCGCCGCGGCCAGCGAGAAGGTCTCGGTGCGGCTGGGCGAGGCGAAGAGGTCGGCCAGCCGCAGCAGCTCGAGCACCTCGGAGCGCTCCAGGCGCGCCGCCCCCAGCGCCTCGGAGGTGAAGATGACCTCCTCCCCCGCCGCCAGCCCCGCCGCCCCGGCCAGCCGGGCCAGCTCGGCGCGGGCCAGCGGGGGCAGGACGGCCTCGGCCTCGCGGGCCTTGTCGGCGTCGATGCCGGCGTGGGCGTCGTGGGGGTCTTCGTAGGTGTGCACGCGGGCTCCTCCTGGGGGTTGGGTTCTTCGGGGGTTGCCCCCGGCCTGGGTTGGGTTCTTCCGAATTATCTCCAAGGCCGGGGTGTTTTAAAGCGATCCGCACCACTCTTGCCGGCACCTCCCCCACCCCAGCGCCTTGCGGCGGTCGGGCGGCCGTAGGGCAGCGCGCCGCAGAGGCGGTCACGGCGGGCGGCCATGACGCCCACCCGTGCGCACGACCCGGTGGCGGTGACGAAGGGAGTGGCGCCGGCCTGGGGGCTCCCGGAGCTGCAGGCGGTGGAAGCCAGGCGCGGCTGGGGTCGCGCCTCGCGGCGAGCCTCCCCCGGCCCCGCTGTACCTGTGCCTCGAGGGCGTCGAGGTCGGGCCCGGCGGCCGGGGTGTCCGGGGTTGTGTAGAATGGCTACGAGGTGATCGGGTGTTGAACGCGGGGAAGTGGCCGCCGGCCGGGCACACCCGGGGGACCGCGGAGGGCGGGTGACCTGGGGCCGGGGGGCCTCGAGGTGGCTGCGGCCGCTCTGGAGGCTGGTGCGCTTCCTGTCGTCGCTCCGGGGCTTCCTGCTCCTGTGCGCCCTGGCGCTGCTGGCCGCGCTGGCGCTCGACCTCGCCAACCGGCCCGTCGTCGCCCAGCTCCGGGGCGAGGCCCACCCCGTCAGCGGTTCGCCTACCGCGCTCAGCCCGGCCGACAAGGCCTACCTCCGCCGGCTGGTCGGGAACGCGCGGGTGGTGGGGCTGGGCGAGGGGTCGCACGGCACCAAGGAGATCTTCGAGTACAAAGCCTCCATCATCCGCTTCCTGGTCGAGGAGATGGGCTTCAGCGTGCTGGGGATGGAGGCGCCTGACGACCCCGTCGCCAACGGCATCGTCCAGGCCGGCCTGCCCGACGCGGGCGAGCTGGCGGCGCGGAACATGTTCCCCGGCACCCGGGAGCTCGCCGGGCTGCTGGGGTGGATGGCCCGCTACCGCCAGCAGCACCCCGACCGCCCCCTCGACCTCTTCGGCTTCGACGCGGCCTTCGATCAGCCCAGCTGGATTCCACGGTTCATCATCCTGGACGACGGCACCCGGGACCGGCTCATGGCCGAGACCATCATCACGGTGCTGGAGAAGGAGTACCCCGGACGCAAGGCCGTCCTCTGGGCGCACAACGGCCACGTCGCCTTCCCCGAGCGGGCCATCTACCCCTTGCGCGGGTCCCCGATGGGCTGGTACCTGCGTCAGCGCTACGGCGGCGGCTACTTCGCCCTGGCCACCACCTTCTACTCCGGGCGGGTGCTGGCCATGTGGCCCCAACTACCCGGGGTCGGCCAGGAGCGGGTGGCCATGCCCATCTTCCCCACCCTCCCCGGCACCGCCGACTCCGCTTTCCACCGGGCCTTCGGCGGGGACTTCCTGCTCGACCTGCGCGCCGTCCGGCCTGATAGCCCGTTGGGGCGCTGGCTGCGGCGGCCCCAGCTCATCAAGGCCATCGGGTCGAGTTACGTTCCTCTCCTGCTCGGCTCGAGCCCGGCCACCCTCCCCGACTACTTCGACGCCCTGCTCTTCGTCGACAAGACCACCGCGGCCGAGCCCCTACGGTGAAGCAGCAAGCAGGGCCGTGGGCGAGTGGGAAAGTTCGGTACCGGGGTACCACGCCAGGGAATGGGTGACCGCACGGCGCAGGTGTGCCAGAAGAACTTGCAGCGGGGTGGGCGTCCTGCCCTGCCCCTCCGCCACGACCTACCCCAGGGAGTGGAGGCCGAGGCTCGAGCCTCCGATTCCGGCGTCCCTACCCCCCAAAACCTCCACCTAGCCCGGTGTCCAACCCTGGGCCCCTCCGCGGAGGGGCCTTGCTTTTCGTTTTATGCGGTCGGCGGTCTCGAGCCCGTCCTGGACAGCGTTTTTATCTGGGATAGGTCCAGAAATCGATAACTCGGACCCAATCCTGATAACAGTAAAGCCGTGGAGAGATCGGTGGGGGTTCGAGGGGCAGCTCGGGGGCAGTGGGCAGAGGGCGGATAGCTCGAGGCCACCCCCTGACCACTGTCCGGCACCCGGCTCGACGGCCTCGAGGCGAAAACCCCCAAACCTCAAAACCCCACAGGGGGTTCGGGGTGTCCAACAGGCGGCGAGCGCCCGGTTCCTATACCGGCGTACAGACAGTGCCCGAGGCAGGATCGGCCCCGGGTGTAACCCCACAGCTTAGTAGGGGGCCAGGCCCTTCCCTGGGGTGCTTAAGAATTTTTATGGAAATCGGCATTTCCATAAACTTATGCTAGGATGGCCGCATGGACGATCCCCTGCTGGGACGGGCAAAGCCCACACACCGGGTGGACCCCCTCCCCCGCCCTGCCCCCCTCGACCCGGCGCTGGAGGAGCGCCTGGAGGCCTTCGCCCGCTACCTACGCCTGGAGAAGGGCCACGCCCCCCGGGGCGTGGAGAAGTACCTGCGCGACGTGCGGGCCTGGCACCGTTTCCTCGAGCGGCGCGGCCTGGGGGAGACCCCCGAGGCGGTGCGGGCCCTGCTGGAGGAGCGCTCCCCCGGGCCGAGGCGGGCGCGGGCCCTGCTGGCGGCCCTGCGCACCTACTGCCGCTGGCGCCGGCGGGTGCGCGGCGAGGCGGTCGAGGACGTGACTGAGCCCGTCGCCCGCCCCAGGGCCGGCGCCCGGCTGGCGGTGCACCCCGAGCGCGCCGAGCTCGCGCGCTTCCTCGAGGCCCTGCAGGGCGAGCCCGAGGAGGGCCTGCTGCGCCGGCTGGCCCTGTTCCTCTACGGCACCGGGCTGCGCATCTCCGAGGCGCTCTCCCTCCGCCGGCGCGACCTGGTGACGGAGGGCAGATTCCCTTCGGGACCGGCGGACGCCGGTACGCCTGAGGGCGGGGCCCCGGCGGCGGTGCGGGTGGTGGGCAAGGGCGACAAGGAGCGCCTGGTCCCCCTCTCCCCCGCCGCGCGGCGGGCGCTGGCGGGCTGCGGGGCCGACCGCCTCTTCGTCTTCGAGGCCCGGGGGCCGGGCCGGCGGGTGGGCAAGGTCCCCACCGCCACCTGGGTGCTGCTGCGCTTCCGGGCGGCGGCCGTGCGGGCCGGGCTGGACCCCCGGCGCTTCACCCCCCACAAGTTCCGCCACGCCTTCGGCACCGCCCTGGTCGAGGAGGGGGTGCCGGTGGACGCGGTCAAGGAGCTGCTGGGCCACGCCTCGATCGCCACCACCCAGGTCTACCTCCACGCCTCCGCCCGCCGCCTGCGGCAGGCCGTGCAGAAGCTGCCCGAGGTGGGGCCGGGCCAGGACGAAGGGTGAGCGGGCCGGGGGGAGGCACTGGAGGCTGCCTTGCGCGGGAAGGCCCCGCCCGAAGAACCCCTGGCTCCCCCGCTGCAGACGTGGGGCTAAGGCCCGGCACCTCCCGCGGCGGGACACGCCGTTGCGCCCACGTTGCGCCCGGCGCGTAGGGTGGGAGTGTGCAGGCCTCCACGCTGTGCCTCCAGGGCGGGGCCTGCACCTGCTTATGCTCCTGCCCGGGGCGCTCGCCACTCCGAGAGCTCCGCAGCCCTGGCGCCGGTGCTGTTGTAGGTCGGCTTTACAAGAACCAGTACACGAGGGTGTCGTAGAGCCCTGCCACGACCAGGACGACCCCGCTGGCGAGGTTCAGCCGGCGCCCGCCGCGGCGCATCTCGCCCAGCACCTCGCCTTTGGGCTTGCCCCGGTCGAGCAGGGCCAGGATGAGCAGCACCGGCACGGCCGTGCCCAGGGCGAAGAGGGCCGGGAACACCAGCCCCGCCCTCGAGGCCACCGCCGCGGGCAGCATCGCCCCGAAGAACAGGAAGAACATGGTGGGGCAGAAGGCCAGCCCGAAAGCCGCGCCCAGGGTGAAAGCGCCGAGACTGCCGCCCCTGGCCCGGGCCCAGTCTCCCAGCCGGCCCGGCCCCAGGCTCGGGCCCGGCAGGCGGATCAGCCCCAGCAGCAGGAAGCCCATCAGCACCATCAGCGGCCCCAGCACCCGGCGGACGCCGGTGAAGAGCGCCCCGGGCGCGGTGAAAGTGCCCCCGAAGACCCAGACTGCGACACCTGCCAGCGCCAGGTAGACCAGCGCCTTGCCCAGCAAGAACCAGCCCACCCGCTTCCAGGCCGAACCCTGGGCCTCGAGCGCGTCCCGGGCCAACCAGGAGAGGGCGGCGGCATTGGTGGAAAGCTGGCAGGGGGCGAGGGCCCCCAGCAAGCCCAGCAGGAACGCGCTCAACAGGGGGATCCCCAGCCCGAGCCGCAGGGTGTTGATGGGTTCGGCCAGCCAGGCGTAGGGCTGGCTGGCCAGGGCATAGAGGCTCGGGGCCAGCGCCGCCAGCGGCGCGCCGAACAGCACCAGGGCCAGCCCCAACCCCGCCAGCAGCCCCCAACCCAGATAAGGCGCCACCGCCGCGGGGTTTCCCGGGTTCGAACCCCCCAGGGTCCTCGGGAACCTGCGCCCGGATTTCGGGCCGGGGGTGCTGCTGCCCGGCGGCTCAGGCGGGATCTTGGCCATGGGGTCTCCCTTTAGGTCGGCGGCCCCACCGGGCCCTGGAATTCCCCGGCCACCACCAGGACGCCGTCCTCGACGCGGATCGGCAGTTGTGGAAGCGGTTTAGGGGCAACAACCAGGGCCTTCGCGCGGTCCCTCGGGTCGTACTGGGCTCCGTGGCAAGGGCAGAAGAGCAACTGCTTGTCAGCGATCCAGTTGCTCACGATGCACCCCAGGTGCGTGCAGACCCCCGAGTAGGCCACGACGCCCCCGGCGGCGTGCCTGGCGGTCTCGGCGGTGAGCGAGGCGGCCTCGAGCCGGAGCAGCAGCAGGGTGTTGGCCGGCTCCTCACCCTTGACCACCCGGGTCTGCGGGTTCATGGGATAGGCGATGACCTGGCGCTGGCCCGGCTCCAGATCGGACGCGTTGACCGGCTGCCCGGCCCTATCGCCCTGGGCGTAGACGATCAGGTCCCCCGGGGCCACGGGCTCCCGCTCCGGGGTGACCTGCTCCTGCGGAACCAGCCCGGCCCCTACGTACAGCGCGGAGAGCAGGGCGGCTCCGCCCCCCGTCGCCACAGCTGCCTGCAGGACAGCCCGGCGATGGACGTACGCTTTGAGTTCGCTCACTTCCATAGCTGACACCTCACTTGCTCCGCCACACCCGGGCTCGGTCATCGACCCAGAGCAACTGGCCTCGCCCGGGAGCAAAGCCCGCCAGGCCGCGCCGACGAAGGGCCAGCCGCCCCATCACACCACTGGGGTCGCCAGCAGGAAGCCCCACAGCCCTACCGAAAGGCCGAAGGGCGGCATGTCGGGGAAGCCCAGCGCCCCGCCGATGGGCGAGAAGATCACGACGGGGATGGTTAGGGCCAGCGAGATCAGGAAGCGCCGCAGCATGTCGTCAGGGCTGCTGTGGCCGGCGTGCTCGTCGTGGGCAGTGTGGCCCACCCCAGCGTGATCAGGCCGGATCTCAGGAGCCGTGTGCCCCATCGCGGCATGGTCGTGTACGGGGGCGGAGTGCTGGGCTAAAGCGTGGTGGCCCGTCGAAGCGGGATCGTGGCCATGCCCCTCGTGTCCGAGGCTGGGATGGCCGGGTTGGGCGGTGGAGGGCACGCAATCTCTGCAGTCGCAGTCGTAGCCTGCCTGCTTCAAGCGCTTGCGGATGGCCGCCTCGTCGGTTCGCGCGGGGTCGTAGCTGAGGTGGGCGACGGCCGTGGTCCGGTCGAGGTGGACCTGCTGGACACCCGGAAACTGTGCGAGGAAGGCCTCGACGTCCGCCAGCTCGCTGGCGTCGTAACAGTTCTTGAACGACACCTCCAGAACGGGCCAGCGAGGGCTCGAGTGGGCAGCGTGGGTCTCCATAGACACATGTTCCCCGACTTGGGTTAAGCCAGTGTAAAGCCCCGATTGCCGGACTCAAGCTCGGGCGGAGCCTTCAAGACATGCGTCTCAGCTCGGACGCATTCTCGTCTTCACCGTGCGGCCCGTGTCCAAGAGGGGGGTCGTTCTGCAAGAACCGAGAAGCCCCGGACTTCCGGCCCTGGGGGGGCGTCACCCTAAGTCGCGCTACAGTGAGCCTGCAAAATGAGCATTTTGACAGACCCGCTATGGCGCTCCAATTCTTCTCCCGAGCATGCCTGCGAGGGTCGCTCAGGATGGCTTTTGACAAAGCCACCTCGAGCAACTTAAGGCTGGATCCCGACCGCCTGGAGCCAGGCCCTGAGCCTGGCCACGGAGAAACCGCTGAACGAAGCCGCCTGTCCGGCATACACCAAAGTGGGCACGCTGCGACGCCCGTTGTTGAGGGTCAATACCTCCTGCTCGGCTTCAGGGTGCTGGTCGATGTTGATCTCTCGGTAGGGAAGGTTGAAGGTAGCCAGCGCCTGTTTGAGGGCTTTGCAGTCCCCGCACCACGGGGTCGAGTAGAGGATCAGCACAGCCTACCCCGCCGGCTTTATGGCCTCGGCTATGGCCTGGATCAGTTCTTCCTTGCGCTCGTAGGAAGGTCGCAGGTAGACGTGGGTCTCGTGTAGCCAGTCGTGAACGGCGGCGATTTCAGTGCCGTTGGGTAGTTTGAGGTGGGGGTAAGCCCCGTACTCCATGGTCATCCCGAAACGCTCGGCCACCGCTTCGAGGGCCTCCACCTTCTCCAGCGTCCAACGGGTGGCGAAAGGCAGCAGGAAGGCGGGCTTGCCGCAGGAGCCGCCAAGCCCAAGCATCTGGAAGCCGCCCACCAGGGGGGCGCTGTACTTGGCCTGGGAACGGGCCACGAAGGCCTGGCGGTCTTTGACCTTATCTTTGCTGGTCTTGAGGCCGGCCACAAACAGGCCGAGGGACTTGTCCTTCTCTTGGGTTATTTCGCTCATACTTCCTCCTGTCTTGGGAGACAAGTGCATCCCCGTACGAACAGAACACGCAATGATCCCCAGGTCTGGGTTTGAGCCACACGCGCTCGAGAGGCGCTAGCCGATGTCCGCAGGCATGGTAGATTTCTGCGCCGCATTGCAGGCAGCGGCACCGCCTAAGCAGGGACAGCCTGGGGGCTGGGCTGAGGCAGCGGGTTCTCGGCCTTCAGCGGGGGCTGGAAGCCGCGCAGGCGCAGGGCGTTGGAGAGGACGAAGACCGAGGAGAGGCCCATCGCGGCACCGGCCAGCACCGGCGAGAGCAGCCAGCCGCCCAGGGGGTAGAGCACGCCCGCGGCCACCGGGATCAGCACGACGTTGTAGGCGAAGGCCCAGAAGAGGTTGAGCTTGATGTTCTTGAGGGTGGCCCTCGAGAGGGCGATGGCGTTGGGCACCCCGCGCAGGTCGCCCGACATCAGGATCACGTCGGCGGTCTCGATGGCGACGTCGGTGCCGGTGCCGATGGCGAGGCCCACGTCGGCCTGGGCCAGGGCCGGGGCGTCGTTGATGCCGTCGCCCACGAAGGCGACGCGGTAGCCCTTGCCCTGGAGCTGCTTCACCGCGTCGGCCTTGCCCTCGGGCAGGACCTCGGCCAGCACCTCGTCGATGCCGAGCTGCCGGGCGATTGAGCGGGCGGTGCGCCGGTTGTCGCCGGTGATCATCGCCACCTTGAAGCCCTGGCGGTGCAGGGCGGCGATGGCCTCGGGGGTCCCCTCCTTGACCGGGTCGGAGACCGCGACGACGGCGGCCAGCTTGCCGCCCACGGCCGCGTAGAGGGGGGTCTTGCCCTCGTCGGCCAGGCGCTGGGCCTCGGCGGCGAAGGGGCTCACGTCGACGCCCAGTTGGGCCATGTACCGGTCCGCCCCCACGTCCACGCGGTAGATCCCCACCTGCCCGCTCACCCCGAAGCCGGGGAGGGCCTCGAAGTCCTGGGGCTCGAGCAGCTCCAGCCCCCGAGCCCGCGCCTCCTTCACGACGGCCCGGGCGATGGGGTGCTCGGACTTCTGCTCGAGCGAGGCCACCAGGCGCAGCACCTCGGCCTCGTCGAAGCCCCCGGGTACCCGCAGGTCGGTGAGCTCGGGCTTGCCCTTGGTGAGGGTGCCGGTCTTGTCGAGGGCGATCACCTGGGCTTCCTGCAGGGTCTGCAAGGCTTCACCCTTGCGGAAGAGCACGCCCATCTCGGCGGCTTTGCCGGTGCCCACCATGATGCTGGTGGGGGTCGCCAGGCCCATCGCGCAGGGGCAGGCGATGATCAGCACCGCGACGGTGTTGACCAGGGCGTAGCTGACGGCGGCCTCACCCCCGAAGAGCAGCCAGACGACGGCCGTGAGCGCGGCGATCCCCAGCACGACGGGGGTGAACACCGCTACCACCCGGTCGGCCAGGCCCTGGATGGGCGGCTTGGAGCCCTGGGCCGTCTCGACCAGTTTGATGATCTGGGCCAGCACGGTGTCCGCGCCCACGGCGGTGGCCCGGAAGGTGAAGGCGCCGTTCTGGTTGATGGTCCCGCCCACCACCTTCGCGCCCTCGCCCTTGGCGACGGGGACGGGCTCGCCGGTGATCATCGACTCGTCGACGTAGCTCTGGCCCGAGATCACCACCCCGTCCACCGGGACCTTCTCCCCCGGGCGCACCGCGACCACGTCGCCGGGCAGCACCTCGTCCACCGCGACTTCCAGCTCCCCCCCGGCCCGGATCACCCGCGCGGTCTTGGCCTGCAGGCCCAGCAGCTTCTTCATGGCCTGGCTGGTGCGGCCCTTGGCGATGGCCTCGAGGTACTTGCCCAGCAGGATCAGCGTGATCACCACCCCCGCCGCCTCGAAGTAGACGTGGCGGGCCTGCTCGGGCAGCAGGCCGGGGGCCAGGCTCATCAACACGGTGACGGCGGTGCTGTACCAGAAGGCCGCCCCCGTGCCGATCATCACCAGGCTGTTCATGTCCGGGGAGAGGGAGCGCAGGGCCTTCCAGCCCAGCCGGAGGAAACGTGCCCCGGCCACGAAGTAGACGGGCACGGTGAGGGCGAGCATCACCCAGTTCCACGCCTCCATCGGGGCGAGGGAAGTGAGGAACATGTGCGCCGGCATCCACACCATCCCCACCATCGCGATCAGGGTGAGGGGGACCGCGAAGGCCGCGGCCAGCAGGGTCATGCCGCGCAGGTGGGCGATCTCCTTCTCCCGCGCCTGGCGCTCTACGTCGGCCCGGTCCTGCCCGGCACTGGCCTCGAGCACCCCGTACCCGGCCTCGCGCACGGCCCGCTTGAGCTGGGCGACGCCGGTCGAGGCGGGGAGGTAGCGCACCGTGGCCCGCTCGGTGGCGAGGTTAACGCTTGAGCTGAGCACCCCGTCGAGCTTCTTCAGGGCGCGCTCGACCCGCCCCACGCAGGCCGCGCAGGTCATGCCCGTGACGCCCAGCTCGGCCTCGGCCACCACCGGGGTATAGCCCACCTCCTTGATCTTCTCGACCAGGGCCTGGGGTGTGGTCGTGGCGGGGTCGTAGGCGACGCTGGCGTTTTCGGTCGCCAGGTTGACCGAGGCCGCCTCGACCCCCTCGACCTTCTTGAGCCCGCGCTCGACCCGGCCCGCGCAGGCCGCGCAGGTCATGCCCTGGACGCCGATTTGCAGTTCTTTCACATTGCCTCCCGACGCACCCCTCCTGGGGAGGGGATGGCTGAGAAAAGGTGGCCCGACGGGTTCATCGGGCCACGCGGGGCTAACGGTACTTCAGCACTTCCATCAGTTCTTCTACCAGCGTATCGGCGTCGCCGCGCTGGGCCGCGCTGACCACGTGGTGCCTCAGGTGGCTTTGCAGCACCGTGTCGCCCACCTTGTCCAAGGCGCCCTGCACGGCCTTGATCTGCTTGAGCACGTCCACGCAGTAGGGTTCACCCTCGAGCATCTTGAGGATGCCCTCGACGTGACCCTTGACCGACAGCAGCCGCCGCCGGGCGTCCTCACGGACGCGGGGCTCGAGATGGAGGGTATGTTCTTGAACCAGGCTCATCGCTTCTCCTGACCTTCCCGGCCGGCTACCGCGCCACCTGGGCGCTGTAACCTTCTTCCTGTACGGCCTCGATCAACCGGTCCACCGGGGCGTCGCCCTCGACCACCGCGCGCCCCTGGTCCAGGAAAACCTCCACCTTCTGTACGCCCGGGACACTCTTCAGCGCCTTCTCGACGGAGATCTTGCAGTGGCCGCAGCTCATGCCTTCGACTTTAAGTTCGGTCATCGGGTCTCCCTTAATCCACCCCCCCGGGGGTGGGTCGCTTTAGATTATCAAGCCCAGGTTTGAGCTGTCAACCCCACCCCCCGGGGGGTGGGGTTGACAGGGCCGGGCAACCGACCCGCCCCTGACCCGGGGTCGGTCGCGGCCCGTTGCCGCGACCTCCGGGCCTCAGGGGGTGACCGCGACAAGCACCGTCAGCCCGCGAGACACCGCGGCACGGCGGTGACGACGGCCCGTGCAGCGTCCGGCGGCGGATGTTCTCGTCCGGTCCTGAGGATAAAGGCGGGCTTTACACAGGCTTAACCTCGCCGGCCTACGCTAGGTCTTGAGGTAAAAAACATGAGAAAGAGAATTCTTACTCCGATGTTGGTATTGTCCATGCTGCTTTTCACTTCCGGCTTCGCTCAAGACATGCCCAGCCCCGGAGGGGGGCCGGACTTCGGCAAACACGTCTCCGGCATGGCCCCCGAGCATCCGCGTGAGCACGGGGCCCAGTTCGGAGCTTGCGTCAGCAGCATGGCTCGAGGGGAAGGTTGCGTCCATTAGGCCCCCTGACCAACCGCTTCTCCGTGTCGCCCCCGCCCACCTCGTGGGGCTTTGGCCCCTGCGCGCCCTCGGGGAGCGACGGCACGGGCAGTGTAGAGCAGCCTTCTCGAAGTTTTTTCCAGCCGGAATGACCTCCGTGTCGTCGATAGCAACGTCGTGGCCGTGCGGCGGAGGGGGCGACTTTCGACAAAGTCGCCCTGGAGAAACTTATACCAACTCTACGACGAGGTGACACATAAAGCCTCTTGAATCCAAGGCCAAAAGCAAAGCCGCTTGACCCTAGTTGGATCAGCCGCAAGCTGGGTGAGGAACTCCTCGGCAGCCAGGCGTTTGTGTTCCAGCGAAGGGTACACTTTGCCTTCAATGGCCCGCCTGACCTCCTCAAACACCCGCTCGGCAGGATTGAGCTCGGGCGAATAGGCCGGTTGAAGGATACGACTCCCCGCTAGCTCGGATAGGCTACGACCCCGATGAACCCCCGCCCCATCCCAAACGTTGATGGCTAACCCCCATTGCTCCAGCACCGGTTTGAGGTGTTCTTGCTTCAGGCGGGGAATCCAACCCCACCTCAACTGACCGATGGCCGGTATCACCGCCAGCAGCAGGTAGGCATACTGGTATGCCCGCTGTACCGTTTGAACGACCTTCACCCCCCGAGGCGCCAGCACCCGTCGAACTTGACCCAGCAGTCCCAACCGCAGCTCATCGCTAAACCCAATCCGGCCCAGAGCCTCCCCCAGGGTCTGACCCCCTCGGTGGAGCTGCTCGGCTATCAGGGCTTTGAGCCCCCCTTTTTCCAGCGCGCTTGCGCTGCCGCATCGGCCTTGGCAGCACTCGGTCGCGGTACTTTGGGGTGAATCTTCCATCGAGCCATCAGCCCATAGAGGCCTTTATAGCTGTACTGCACCCCAAAGCGTTGTTGCACCCACTGCCGCGCTTCTTCGTAGGTGCGAAAGCTTCCTTGGGCACTCTCGGCTCGCAGTTCCAGTTGTTGGTCTTGATCCAACCAGGCTCGACTGACCTTGACCCCCCAGCCCGGTACGCGCTTCAACACCTCCTGCAATCCCCCGGCCCGATACCAAGCCAGCCACCGGTTGAGGGTTTTACGTCCAATCCCCACTTCTTTGGCCGCATCCTGTGCAGCTTTGCCTCGACGTACCAGCCACATCGCCTGCAGCCGTTTACGTCGTTCCAGGTGCTTCTCCCGTCTATACTGTGCCTCCAGCTCCTCTGCGCTTTCAGTCCAATCGATTGGGGCAATCCTACGACCCATTCCCCAATCCTACTATAGGTGTCACCTCGAGGGAGATTTGGTATTAGCACCCCACACCCCTCGTACCGGATTCGGTCAGCCCGCCGCGGTTCGACACCGGACTCACCCGGCCGGGGGACGCGGGTTTCGCCGGGCGCGGTGAGGGGCGTGCCCCGGGGCTCAGAAGGATGGCCTCTCGGGTTTTGGCGCGAGGGTGGCCATCTTCTTGAATCCCGTATAAGAGGTTAGCCTCATGGGTGTTCCAACGCGGCCGAAGTGCTGGCCTTCACCCTCGGGAGGTTACCCAAGCCGTGACCCGCGTGCCTTCCGGAGGCTTTCGCTTCAACCGCCTAAGCATCCAAATTGCCAGCAGGATGAGCGGTACGGAGAAAAGCTGGGTAGCGGTGAAGAAGCCAATGCCCAGTTGGTTGTTCTGGTACGCCGACAGCCACAGGGGGTTGAGCCGGAAGGGCTCCTCGAGCACCGAGCGCAACAGGCTGTACCACAGCACGAACTGCCAGAAGGCGTAGCCGAATGGCCGCCCAGGGCGCAGCCAGAACCCTGTCGCGACCAGCAACGCCAGCCCGATGACCGCGCCGTAGATCTGGGTCAGGTGCAACGGCCCCATCACCACCGGCCCCGCGCAGGCCCCGTACGCCAGGTCGAAGGTGCTGGTACAGACGCCGGGGAAGCCCGAACCCTGTGGGAAGGTATAGCCGATGGGCAGGGTGGTGAGCCGCCCGGCACTGTCCCAGGCGCTCAAGAAATTGCCGATACGCCCGCCGATGATGCCCAGCGCCACCCCAGGAAGGGCGGCCTCGAGGTAGGGGTAAAAGGGCAGGCCGTGGCGCCTGTGGTAATACCAGAAGGCCAGTAGCCCCCCGGCCATGCCGCCGTGGAACGAAAGCCCCCCGCGCCAGACCTCCAGCACCGACCACGGGCTGGCGAGAAAGGCATCCGGGTTGGTGATCACGTAAGCCACCCGGGCCCCCACCACCCCCCACAGCACCGCCCAGAAGGCTGTCCGCTCGAAATTAGCCGGGTCGTGGCCCCAGCGCCGGAGCAGGCGTTTAGCGACCTCCACCCCCACGAGAATCGCCAGCACGATGAGGAGTCCGTGCCAGCTTATGAACAAAGGGCCGAGTTTGATTCCCGCAGTGTCCATGACTGTACCCCTCGAGGGTTGTAGGGTTTGTGCCACCCCTTCGCCCGCTCGAGGCTACCCCGCCCCGGTTAAGCCTGCGTAAAAGACCCCGGGCTCTTCCGGAACGTCAGGGTGGTCCGGCGCGATCCCGCCAGGAAGAGCAGCGCTGCCACCGCCACCGCCCAGTCCCCGAAGCGACTGTAGGGCGTGGCGTAGTCCTGTTGGCGGTAGGGCGCTTGGAGGAACCCCGGCTGTGAACGGGGGATGCTCGCCACCACCCGGCCGGAGGGGTCGATAGAAGCGCTCACCCCGTCGTTCCCGGCCCGCAGCAGCCACCGCCCGGTCTCGACGGCCCGCAGCCGGCCCATCTGGAAGTGTTGAAGGGCACCGAAGCTAGGACCGAACCAGGCGTCGTTGGAGACGTTGACGAGCAGCCGGGCGCCGCCTCGCGCCTGGGCGCGGGCCACCTCCGGGAACACCGACTCGTAGCAGATGTAGGCGCCGTAGTCCACAGCAGGTCGACCGGCGTCGCCCGGCCGGGTGTCGGTCAGATTGCCCAGGCCCAGGGCCTGGAAAAAGAAGCCGTACACCCCTCCCAGCACGCCGCGCCAGGGGAAGAACTCCCCGAAGGGGACCAGGCGGCTCTTATCGTAGCTGGCGACGGCCACCCCGTCTTTCACCAGGACGACCCGGTTACGGTAGCCTTCATCCCAGGCCGGGATGCCGCTCACCAGCTCGCGCCCGCCCAGCACCGCCTCCGCCTCCGGGGGGATCTGCCGCACGGCCGTCTCGGGCCAGACCACCAGATCGGTCCGGGGGTACTTCGCGAGCCCCTGACGGGTCAGCTCGAGGTAGCGCCCCTCAGACGCGGTCCCCCTGAGCTTGTCGAGGGGAGGAACAGCCCCCTGCACGATCAGCGCGTACCGGTCGGGGTCGGCTGGCGGCAAGGGCAACACCCACAGCAAAGCCCACCCTGCCAAAAGCCAGTACCGCTGCCGCCCGAGGGCGACCGCGAACCCCAGGACCACCAACGAGAGCAGGTAGACCCCGCCCAGGCCGGCCAGTACCCGCCCCGGCGCCTCCACGAGCGCGTAGCCGACGAAGCCCCAGGGGAAGGCCAGGGGCCCGAGGCTGGTGAGGTACTCCAGCACCACCCAGCCCCCTAGCCGGGCCACCGGGCGGCCCCGGGTCAGCCCGAACAGAACCCCCCAGCTCAGTGCCTTGAGCACGATCAGGGGCACGAACGGCACGGCCCCCAGAGGGGTGCCGAAGAGCTGGGCGAAGCTTTGAGGGAGCCACACCAGGTGTAAGGCCCAAAACCCCAACCCAGCGAAGAAGCCTTCCCTGAAGCCCCCGGCTCGCAGCAGCACTGCGAGGGGAACCGGGGCCAGGAAGCCGAGCTGAAACGGGGGGAGCGCGAAAGCCAGACCCACCCCGGCTGCCGTGGCAAGCGCCCACCCCATCACCCCGCCTATGGTGGGGAGGTGATGTTAAGCCTGTATAAAACCTGGGCCATGGATAGATTCGCGCGAGCCTTGGAGAAACTTATACGGGACTCAGAAAGACGACCGTCCTTTTGCACCAAAACCCGAGAGGCCATCTTTTCGAACCCCGGTGCACGCCCCAGTGCACCTGCCCGACGGAGGCTGCGGCCAGTGGTTCGAGCTCGAGGTGGGCGAAGACCTCCTCAGGGGGGCGGCCCAGCTCGCGCCCGAGCCTGAGCCAGACCCGCGGCCAGGGTACGGGCGGCACCCGCTCCTGCAACTTGGCCAGTTCCTCCGACCAGTCCGGGGGCACTAGATCGGGCCGGGTGGAGAGCACCTGCCCCAGTTTGACGGGGGTGGGGCCGAGGTCTTCCGACGCCATGCGCAGGCGGTCGGCGCGGGTGTAAGACTCGAGCCTCCTGCGATGGCCGAAAAGGCCTCGATTGAAGGGCAGATAGTGCCCCAGACCCAGTTCCATCGCCAGATAGCCCAGTCCGTGGCGGGCCAGCGCGGCAGCGATCTGGCGGCAGCGGTGCAGGAGAGCGACACGGGAGAGGATCGTGAGATCAGGTCGACACGGCATCGGCTCCGAGCAGCTCGTGCAGGCGGGGCAGCGCCGTTCGCACCGCCCGGATACCTGCTGCGACGCAGACCGCCTTGTGAGTGAAGTCAAGGGTATCGATCGGGAAGGGAAAACGGGGTTCCAGCACCAGGTCGGCCTCGGCAAAACGCACATGCGCGTGCTGGTGGTGACAGACCTCCAGCGCCCGCATCAGGGTTTGTAGGCCATTGCGCGGGGACCGCCCGCTTCGGGACCCGTGGGGATTGACCGCGATGACCAGCAAAGACCCTGAACCCCGCATCAACTCACGAGCCACGTCAATGGGGGCGATATCGGCATAGGCTCCATCGGCCAGGAGTTTCCCATCCCGCTCCAGGGGCGGCAGGATTCCGGCCAGGGCGGCACTGGCATAGAGGGCATCGGCCGCCAGGCCCTCGCGCAGCACTACCCGCTCCGCCGTGATCAGGTCGCTGGCGACGGCGGCTACCGGGATACGGGACTCCTCGAGTTCGCGTCCCAGGGTGAGTTGCCGCAGCAGCGCCCGACCATAGGGCAAGGCCCTCTGCCCCATGCCCCAGCCCACCAGCAAGCTCCAGGCAGCCTGGAAATAGGTGGGTAGTAGGCGTAGCCGTTCGCGCAAGGCGGCACTCCGTGGAGCAGGTGGTTCGGGGAAGTCGGTGGTGTCCATGTGCAACAGCGCCCCGTACCAGTCCGGGTTGAGGCCATAGGTAACCCCGACGATGGCCCCCATCGAGACCCCCACGATGGCGCTGGGGTAGTAGCCATAGTGCTCGAGGGCGTGGATCACCCCAGCATGAGCCAGCCCCCTTGCTCCGCCACCGGAAAGCACCAGGGCGAAGGGAAGGTGAGTACGAGACTGTTGCATGAGCCATCCCCTAGCGTAGTACCCCCCACAGCAATAACAAAACCCCCCCCAACCCCAAGCCAAACGCGTAGAGGCGAACGTAGCCGCTTTCCACCTTGACCAACAGATCCCCCAGACTCGCCATCAGCCGTCCCAGACCCCAATATCCCGCAAGCAGGCCGCGTTCGCCACCAAAGAGCAGGCCCGCCAGCACCTTAAGGGGCTGTACCAGGACCGCGTTGTACAGGTCATCTGCAAGAAAGCCTCGCCCAGGAACACGTCCGGTGGAGGGTGCAGCATCCGCCCCAGACCTTCGCTCGAGGGCAGCACCGGGGTGGCCCGGGCCGGCTCCCGGGTGGCGGGCAACACCGCACCGTCCCACCGCCGCACGGCGAAGTCGCGCCCTTGGGGGAGCAGCCTCTCCGGGAAGGCCAAGGTGACGGCCCGAACCTGTTCGTGGGCGGGGGTTTGTGGGCTCATGCCGCCCCCGGCCCCTGCAGGAATTCCTGGCGCACGCCCAGGGCCTCGTCGGTGCGCCGGATCGAGGCCAGGGGGTCGGGCTCGAGGCCGCTGAGGGCCCGGATGGCGTCGATGGTCTCGGGGATCACCACCGCCTGGTTGTCCACCTGGTAGGTGTAGAAGAGCTCGTTCCCCTCGGCCTTGAGCACGTCGGCCCAGATCGCCACCTCGTACATGTCGCCCCGTGGCCGGCCCAGGTCCTTCATCAGCTCTATGGTGCTGTTGAGGGCCACGATGCCGTCCGACATGCGGATGAAGGCGATGCGCGAGTTGGCCCGGAAGGCTTCGAGCACCTCCTCCCCACTGGCGGGGCGGGTCAGCTCGACGATCCAGTAGTGGCTGTGGCTTTGGGTGTGGGCGGCCTTGGCGGCGATGGTGACCACGTCCAAATCCGGGGCCACGGTCTGGGCGTCGGGGCCCTGATGGCTGGGAATCCTGCCCTCGGGCACCACGGTGTTCATGACGCCGGAGTGGTCGGACTCCCAGGGGTCGGTGGCCCGGCGGATCAGCACCCCGCGTGCCTTCTTCAGGAGCCCCGCGTTCCTCAGCGCGGTCAGGGTTCGCACCGTGGCGGTGGTGTTGCAGGAGACCACCCGGGTGCTGTCCCGCCCCAGGGCGCTGGCGTAGTTCTCGCTGGCTACGAAGGAGTGGCCGGTCAGGGCGTGCTTCTCCCCGCCCTGGAAGATGGCCCTGACCCCGTGCTCGCGGTAGCGCTCGAGGTTCTTGGCGCCGATCCCTGCGGGCGTACAGTCCACCACCACGTCTACCGTTTCCAGCAGTTCGTGCAGGTTGCCCTTGACCGGAACCCCGGCGGCCCGCATCTCGGGAAGCTTTTCGGGGAGCGAGGCGTAGACCGCGATGTCCTCCGCCACAGCCTTGATGCGGTAGTCCGAGACCACATCGGCCACCCCCGCCAGCTCCATGTCCGGCTGGGCCAGCACCGCACCGGCTACCCGCTTTCCGATCACCCCGTACCCGTTTACCGCTACCCGCACTTTCTCCCGCGCCATAGTTACCTCCTGATTTACTTGGCCAGCACCCGGGCCATCTCGAGCAAACCCAAATCCAGGGGCTTCTTCCGCCCCGCCGCCTCGTCCAGGGGCGTGGCGAGGATCTCGCCCCGGATGAGGCCCATCAGCACGCCATGTTCACCGCCCGCCAGCCGTTCTACCGCCCCCACTCCCAAACGGGTCGCCAGGAGGCGGTCGAAGGCCCCGGGCATCCCGCCCCGCTGGACGTGACCCAGGATGGTGACCCGCAGGTCGAAGCCGATGCGCTTTTGATTCTCCTGGGCGTAGAGCATCAACTCATTGGCGTTGTTGGTGGCTCCCTCGGCCACCACCGCGATCGCGTGGGCCTTGCCCCGGCGGTAGGCTGCCTTGAGAGTCTCGATGACCTCCTCAGGGTCACTCTCCACCTCGGGGAGCACGATCACCTCGGCCCCGCCGGCGATGCCCGCCATCAGGGCCAGATAGCCGCAGTCGCGGCCCATCACCTCGACCAGGAAGGCCCGGTGATGGCTCGAGGCGGTGACCTTGAGGCGGTCAATGGCCTCGAGGGCGATGTTGAGGGCGGTATCCACCCCGATGGTGGTCTCCGAGCCGTAGAGATCGTTGTCGATGGTGGAGGCCACCCCTACCACCGGGAAGCCCATCCTCGAGAGCGCGTAGGCCCCGCTCTGGGAGCCACCCCCGCCGATCACCACCAGGGCTTCGACGCCTCGAGCCTCGAGGTTGGCGAGGGCCTGTTTGCGCCCCTCCTCGGTCTTGAACTCGGGAGCCCGAGCGCTGCCCAGCACGGTGCCACCCTGCTGGATGATGCCGCCCACGTCACGGGCCGAGAGCGAGACAAAATCACCACCCATCAGGCCCGCGTAGCCCTGGCGCACTCCGAAGACCTCCCAGCCCTGCTCCAGGCCGCCGCGCACCACCGCCCGGATGGCCGCGTTCATGCCGGGGGCGTCACCCCCGCTGGTGAGCACCGCGATTCGCTTCATGGGTCTCCTCTCGGAATTCGGTCCATCGGGCGGGGCTCGAGGGCCTGCACCCTCAGCCCGCCCGCGATCAAGACCAGCCCCAACCCCTGCACCAGGGTCACCCGCTCGCCGTACAACACGACGGCCAAACCCAAGCCCACGGCGGGCACCAGGAAAAACACCTGCGAGAGCCGCCCGAGGTCGCTGCCCTGCAGCAACCAGTACCACCCCGCGGTGACAAAAGCCGTGCCCGCCAGGGCCAGCACCAGCAACAGCCCGACAAACTCCAGGCTCGAGCGCGGGGCTGCCCCACCCTCCCACAGCAGCCAGCCCGCAAACAGCGGCAGGCTGCCCAGCAGAAGTTGCCAGGCGATGAGGGTGAAGAGGTGGGGGGGCTCGAGGCGTTTGATCACCACGCTGCCCACCGCGAAGCCCAGCGAGGAAGCCAGGGCCAACCCTGCCCCGGGCAGCCCCAGGCCGCCGGGCGCAGCGAGGGCGGGCAGGGCCATTCCGCTGACCCCCACAAACCCCAGGACCAGGGCCCACCTCTTGGCCGGGGTGAAACGCTCCTTGAGCAGGAAACTGGCCAGCCCAGCCACGATCAGCGGCTGGACGTTGCCCAGCACCGCCGCCAGGCCAGCCCCTGCTAGACCCGGGCTGGAGAACATCGCCCCGTAAGCGAAAGCCGCCGAAGCCAGGGCCAGCAACAACAGCCATGCCCAATCCCGTCGCGCGGGCAGCAGGGGCTGGCCCAGGAGCGGCAGCAGCATCACCAGTGCCAGGCCAGCCAACCCCAGGCGCAAGGCCGCGAACAAGAAGGGCGGGGCATAGGCCAGGCCAGCCTTGATCAGCACGAAGCAAAACGCCGTCGCCAGCAAAATCCCCCCTATGACCAATACACGCAGTGCTGGAGGGGATACGGGGGCCGGGCGGATGTGGGTCACGGGAGTGGCTCTCGCGGGCTAGGGGTGGCCGTGGTGGCTATCGCCGGGCTTGACGTACTTCTTGGGGTCGGCATCAAAGCTTTTCTTGCAGCCTTCGCTACAGAAGTAGTAGGTCTGGCCCTGGTACTCCGATCGACCAGCGGCTTTTTCGGGGTCGATCTGCATCCCGCACACAGGATCGGTGACTTTTTCCATGGAGTTCTCCTTTGCGAGGTTTGTGCCTCTTTGGCCGAAGGATCGCCGCGCTGTAAGTGTGCTAGCCTGGCTTTTCCATAAGCCTCCTTATCGGATCACCTGGGGCGTCACCCTGAGGGCCAGTTCACCCCCACCGCGCCATGATTCCGCCGTACCGGCGAGACGATGCCCTCGGTGACGGTAAACTCCAGGCCGACCGGGACGTAGACCACCCCCTCGCCAAACCGGCGCACCACCTCGGCAGTGTTTTGCTCGTCCTGCAACAGGGCCTGTGCTGCGGAGACGGGTTCTGGAAGCAATCGAGCTGGTCCGGGAGCTTGGGTACGGCTCATCCCCCACCACAGCACGCCCCCAGCGATCACCAGGAGCCCGCCTAAGACCAGGATGTTCCGGTTCGACATAGCCGCCTCCAAGCCGCCTCCAGCCCAGGGTTCGCTTAGGGTTCACGGCCCTACCCGCTCGTCTGCTGGGCCACCGACTCCGGGCCAGCCCAGGCGATCAGGCCGGGCAGGAAAGGGACCGGCAGATCGGGGTGCTGGGGTAGCACGCGCACGGTAAGGCCGTGCAGCCCGCTCATCTGGCAGGGCACGGCTTCGGCCTGGAAGAGGTGGCGGCCGGGCCCCTTCGCCTCCACCGGCCGCATGGCGGTGGCTCCGGCCTGCGCCAGCTCGCCGCCCGGGTCCAAGCGGCCCAGGTACACCTCGACCCGCACTTCCTCAGGGGTGAGCGGGCCCAGGCTCACCCAGGCCCACACGTCCAGGGCCTGACCCACCCGCAGGTCTCCCTCGAGGTCGGCCTTTACCGCCTCGACGCGCACCTGGGGCCAGGCCGCCTGGAGGCGCTCCTTCCAGGCCGCCAGGGCCCTGGCCCGGCCCCAGCCCGTCTCCGCCAACGCGCGGAAGCGCTCCGCCCCCACGAGGTAGCAGCGCTGGGTGTACTCGCGCACCACGCGGTGGGTGTTGTAGCGGGGGGCCAGGGTGGCGATCGAGGCCTTCATGCGAGCCAGCCAGCGCCGGGGCAAGCCGCCCGGGCGTTCGTAGAACGCGGGCACCACGTCCTGTTCCAGCAGGCCATAGAGGGCTTCGGCCTCGAGGCGGTCCTGCAGGGCGGGGTCGGGGTAGTCTTCGCCGCGCCCGATGGCCCAGCCGATGGGCTCGTCGGGGTCGGCGCCCTGCCAGGCCTCGTCCCACCAGCCGTCCAGGGTGCTCAGGTTGAGCGCCCCGTTGGCCATGGCCTTCATGCCCGAGGTGCCCGAGGCCTCCAGGGGGCGGCGGGGGGTGTTGAGCCACACGTCGGCTCCCTGCACCAGGGCCCGGGCCACGGCCATGTCGTAGTCCTCGAGGAACACCAGCCGCCTGGCGAAGGCGGGCTGGCGGGCCAGCTCGGCCACCCGCTGGACGAGCCGCTTGCCCTCCTCGTCACGCGGATGGGCCTTGCCGGCGAAGATGAGCTGCACCGGGTGGGCCGGGTCGTTGAGGAGGCGTGCAAGGCGCTGGGGGTCGGAGAGGATCAGCGTGGCCCGCTTGTAGCCGGTGAAGCGCCGGGCGAAACCGATGGTCAGGGCCTCCGGGTCGAGCACGCCTCGGGCCGCCTCGAGCTCGGCCTCGCTGGCCCCCCGCCGGGAGAGCTGCCCTTGCAGGCGGCGGCGGGTGAAGGCCACCAGCCGCTCGCGGCGGCGCTCGTGGGTGCGCCAGAGTTCCTCGTCGGGGATGGAGTACACCCCCTGCCAGAGGGCTCGGTCGGCGGGCTCCTCGCGCCAGGAGGGCCCCAGGTAGCGCTCGTAGAGCTGGTTCATCTCCAGGGAGATCCAGGATTGGAAGTGCACCCCGTTGGTCACGTGGCCGATGGGGATCTCCTCCTCGGGCACGCCGGGCCACAGCTCCCGCCACGTCCTGCGGGTGACCTGGCCGTGGAGCCGGCTCACCCCGTTAGAGTGTGCGGCCAGCTTCAGGGCCAGGGTGGTCATGCCGAAGGTCTCGCGGCCATCGGCGGGGTTCTTGCGCCCCAGAGCCAGAAGACCCTCCAGGCTCAGGCCCAGCTCGCGGGCATACTCCCCCAGGTAGCGCCCCAGGAGCTCGGGCGGGAAGTGGTCGTGCCCGGCGGGCACCGGGGTGTGGGTGGTGAAGACCAGCCCCGCCGAGGCGGCCTCGCGGGCCTCGGCGAAGGAGAGGTCCTCGCTTCGCATCAGGCGGCGGATGCGCTCGAGCGCCACGAAGGCCGCGTGGCCCTCGTTCAGGTGGTAGACCGGGGGGTTGGGGTTGAGGCCCAGGGCCTCCAGCGCCCGGTAGCCGCCGACGCCCAGCAGGATCTCCTGCTTGAGGCGCATCTCCGGGTCGCCGCCGTAAAGCTGGTCGGTGAGGTCGCGGTCCTCGGGGCGGTTGACCTCCAGGTTGGCGTCGAGGAGGTACAGGGGCACCCGGCCTATCTGGACCCGCCAGACCTGGGCCCGTACCGCCCTGCCGGGGTAGGCCACCTCGACGGCGAGGGGCTTTCCGTCGGGGCCCCGCTCCAGAGTCAGCGGCAGGGTGTGGAAGTCGTTGTCCTCGTAGCGTTCCTGCTGCCAGCCCGCCTCGTTGAGGTACTGGCGGAAATAGCCCTGCTGGTACAGGAGGCCCACCCCCACCAGCGGCACCCCCAGGTCGCTCGCGGACTTGAGGTGATCCCCGGCCAGGATCCCCAGTCCTCCGGCGAAAACCGAAATGCTCTCGGTCAGGCCGAACTCGGCGGAGAAGTAAGCCACCAGCGTCCCCTGCCGGCGACCGCCCGCTCGAGTGAACCAGGTCAGCTCGCCGGAGAGGTAGCGTTCCAGGTCGGCTAACGCGCGCTCCAGGTGGGCCAGGAAGCCCGCGTCGGCAGCCGCCGCCTCCAGGCGGGCCTGGTCGATGCGCCCCAGCAGCAGCACCGGGTTGTGGCCGACCTCCTCCCACAGCTCGCGGTCCAGGCGGCGAAAAAGCTCGATGGTGTCATGGTTCCAGCTCCAGCGCAGGTTATAGGCCAGCCGCCTGAGGCCCTCGAGGGGCCCTGGCAGCGACGGGACCACGTTGAAGGTTCGGATGGGCTTCACACCGGCCTCCTACACGACCTCCACGGCCTGCAATTCCCCCTGGCAGCAGAGGTCCTTGCGGTCGCAGTCGGGGTGGGTGCAGCCAAAGCGGAAGAGAAGCCTCCCCCGCTCCAGCGGCCCCAGGGTGAGCCGGTAGCGCCGCAGCCCGGCCATCACCCCGCCCACCGGGGAGAGTTCGGCGCTCTGGGCCTGCTGGCCCTCGCGCCACCAGGTGAGCCGGCCGGGGCAGTTGGTCTGCACGGCGAGCCGGTCCCCGGCCTGGACCTGCGAAACGGGCCGGGCGAAGCTCCAGGTCTCGGCCCTGGAGACGATGCGCCTCGAGAGCCCCTCGGGCAGCTCCCGGCCCAGACCCCGGTAGACGTTCCGCAGGTGGGTGCGGAACAGCTCGTCGAACTCGGCATCGCCGCCGGAGTCCTGGTCCTGGCCGAACCACCAGAACCAGTCCGAGCCCTCGGCGGCGTAGAGGGCCGTGAAGGCCGCGGGGTGGGACTCGGGGATGGCTCCCGCATCCTCGAGGGCTTCCCGGGCCTCCTTCAAGAGCCCCCAGGCCCGGTTCTCCTCGGCCTCCCCTACCCAGGTGCCCAGGTCCACCCCCGGCGCGGAGCCGTTCTCGTCGATCCAGGACCCGGTGAAGAGGTCGTAGACCTTGCCCTGACCTTCTGCCGGGTGGGGCGCGATCCCCCGCGCGGGGTTGCCCTCGAGGTACTCGCTGTAGGTCACGGTCTCGACCTCGCGGTCTTGCTCGAGCAGGCCGTACAGCGCGTGCAGGAAAGGCCGCGCGTCCTCGCAGTAGGCCCCCCAGGCGTTCTCCCCGTCCAGGATGACGCTCAGGACCCGGTCTCCGTCGCCCTGGAAACGGCGGGCGAAGCGCTGTTTGACCTCGTCCAGGAAGGCCCTCGCCACCGCGGTGAAGTCCTTGCAGCCCTGGAAGCGGAAGCCGATGTCGTCGGAAAGGGCGGTGTCCCGGAAGAAGATGCTCAGGCTCTGCCCGTCCTGCTCGGCGCGGTAGGGCTGGGCCAGCACGTCGGGGTCGCCGGTGTCGTACCCGTATCGTCCGCTGCGGGCCAGCACCCCCTGGTCGCTGGCGATCCAGCGCACCCCCTGCCGGGCGAAGAGGGGAACCACCCCCTGGCTCACCGCCCCCTCGGCGGGCCACATCCCCCGGGGAGGCCGTCCGAAGTGGCGGGTGTAGTACTCCACCGCCCGCTCGACCTGGGCTGCGGCATCCTCGGGGCGGGCGAAGCGGGCCGGGAGGGCGGCGCCGGGGCGGTCGAGGGTGGCGCCGTCGCTGTCCAGCAGCAGGGGCAGGATGGGGTGGTAAAAGGGCGTGGTGGAGACCTCGACCTGGCCCCGCTCCTGAAGCTGCCGGTGCAGCGGGATCACCGCCCGCATCACCTTGTACTGTTCGGCCAGCAGGGCCTCGAGGTCGGCCTGGCTAAAGCCCCGCCCCTGCTCCACGAAGCGCCGCACCGAGGCCGTCTCGCCGGTGGGGAGCGCCACCTCGCCCTCGCGGAACTCCAGGCCGAACCAGCTCAGGTTGAACCACATCTGCAGGTCGCGCAGATCCTGAGCGCTGAAGGGCTTCCCCTCCGCCCGCCGGCTGAAGAGCTCGCGGTAGCGCGGGTGGGGGTAGATCTGGTGGTGCCAGTCGGCCTCGAAGAAGTAGGAGAGCACGAACTCCTGCTCGGCCACGCTCAGGGTCTCGGCGGGCTTTAAGGAGAGCTCGAGGGCCCGGTCGGTGGCCCCTCGCTCCAGGTAGTCCTCGAGCTGCCACAACAGCACCGGGGTCAGGTTGACGCTGAGGTGCACCCCAGGATGCTGGGCCACCAGGGCCGCCATCGCGTAGTAGTCGCGCAGGGCGTGGAGCCGTACCCAGGGCTGGCGGTGGCTGCCCGCTGCCCCCGGGCGGGCACTGTCCTTGTACAGCGGCTGGTGCTGGTGCCACAGCAGGGCCAGGTAGAGCTTGGGCCCGGCGGTGAAGCCCCCTTCCGGCCCCGAGACCTCACCCGCGGGGGATGCGCCGAGGATCCTGTAGCGCACCCGCTCACCCCGGGTGAATGGCCCCAGCTCGACCTGCCAGTAGCTGTTTTCACCCTGGTTGTGTGCCCAGCGGGCCTCGAGCCGCGTGGGTTCGCCGGCCGGGCCCTGGAGCTCGAGCCAAACCCGCTGCCCCGGCTCGATGGGCCAGCTTCCGATCACCAGGCGTACCGCCTCACCGGGGCTTACCCTCACAGGGGTACGGGGGGCGTCGGGGGTGAGGTGCCACAGGTACATCTCCCACCTCAGTTCCGGCCTCTGACCAGATCCAGCAGCCGCCGGGAAAGCTCCAGGGCCCGGGGGAAGGGGCGCTGCCAGATGTTGCGCCCGAAGATCAACCCCGCCGCCCCGGCCTCGAGGGCGAGCCGGGCCTGGGCAACGGCGGCGTCCTCTGACAGGCGTGCCCCGCCCGAGACGATCACCAGCGCTCGCCCCGCCAGATCCACCACCCGCCGCAGGGCCTGGTGAGGCGAAAGCTCCAGGTTCTTGTATTCACCGGGGTATTGCTCCTTACGGGCGGGGTCGTAGCGCGGGATGTTGACCTTGACCACGTCCGCCCCGAGCTCAAGGGCGACCCGCACGGCGTATTCGACGGCGTAGGGCGAATCCTTACCCCCCTTCTGGTCAACCCAGCGGCCCCGCGGGTAGGCCCAGACGATGACGGGAAGGCCGTAGCGCCCGGCCTCCGCCCGTACCCGCTGAAATTGAGCGATGTCGCGGTCCTGGGCGGGTGAGCCGACGTAGAGGGTATAACCGACCGCCTGTGCGTTCAGCCGGAGGGCGTCCTCCACGCCGGCGGTGAGGGGGCTGAAGGCCTCCTCGTCCGGAGGAATGCCGGTCTTGCCGTTGAGCTTGAGGATTAACGGAACCTGGCCGGCATGATCGGGCAGGTACTTCTCGGCCAAGCCCAGGTGCGCGGCGATGCCGGAAAAGCCGGCCTCGGCCGCCAGGCGGAACTGGTGCTCGGGGTCGGCGGCCTCGGGGGAGTCGAGGAAGTCGATAGGGCCGTGCTCCAGACCCTGGTCGATGGGCAACACGGCAAGGCGGCCCCCCGTCCGGCTCAACAGGGTTTCAAGTCGGCTGCGCACGCCTAAGGGAAGGTGGTCGAGGTTGCGGTTGAACGTGTTCATGTCGGGCTCCGCCGGCGCCCGCCGGCGCCGGGCTCGTCTTCAGTGTTGGTGAGGCCTGCGCTCTTTCGGCTGATCCGTTCGGTCGGGGTCCGTGTCGGGCTGACACGTGCCGTGGCCGTGCCCTCCGTGACCCCCCAGGTGCATCAGCACCATGGCGCCCGCCAGCAGGTAGGGCAGCAACGCCGGGTACAGCAGGTAGAGAATTACGCCCAGAAGCAGGGTGACAACCCAGGCAACGGTTCGGATGTTGGCTCTGCCTTGCACGTCAAACACCCTCCTCGGGTTTGCCGGTTGGCTCGGTGGTCCCAGGGCCAGGGCGCACCCTATAGCCTCGAGTATCCCACCCCAGATGGGGTGGGATAAGGGAAGATTGTCCCTGAAGTGCCGAGGGTCAAACTATGCCGGCATGCGGCAGCCGGGGGCCCGCTGGGAAGCCCCCGGACCCCCACTCCTCTCGTGAGGAGTACCAGACCCAGTCAGTTCGCCACCGTCCACCAGGAGAGGTTCCCCACAGGCCACTAGCGATTAGCCTCCCGCTGACGGCTGAGGGCTGAGGGCTGGCCGCCCCCGCGGGCGGCTCTCACGCCTCCCGCGTCCCGAAGCCGGGCTTGAGGAAGTCGGGGTAGTCGGGGTTGGGCTTGCGGTCGGGGAGGCGGTCCTGGCACTGCGAGGGGTGGGGCTCGCCGCGGCGGCAGTAGGGGCAGTCGTGGCGCACCTTGTAGCGCACCGGCCTGGCCGGGACGCCCAGCGCGACGGCGTGGGGCGGGACGTCCTTGGTGACCACGGCCCCGGTGCCGATGAGCGCGTCGTCGCCGACGCACACCCCGGCCAGCACGGTGGCGTGGTAGGTGATGCGCACCCCCGAGCCGATGAGGGTCTGCCTGAGGGTCACGTCGGGCGAGGCCAGCACGTGGTGGGTGTGGCTGTAGAGGTTGACGTAGTCGGAGACGGACGAGCGGTCGCCGATCACCAGCCCGCCGATGTCGTCGAGGAGGGCGTAGCGGTGCACCACCACGTCGTCGCCGAGCTCGAGGTTGTACCCCACGCTGAACTCCACGTTCTGGAAGAACTTGGGGTTGCGCCCCACGCGCCTGAAGATGAAGGGGGCCAGCGCCCGGCGGATGGCCACGCCCGAGTGCACCGACTGCCCCAGCGGCGTGAGGTCGAGGGCCTTCCACAGCCACAGCAGCGGCTTGACCCGGTCGAACCTCTCGGGGTCGGTGGCGACGTAGTGCTCGGCCTCGAAGGTGGCGTTGCGCGCGTCGAGGGCGAAGGCCGCCATGGGCGCCGCCTCGGCCAGCTCGTCGTAGGGCCGCGCGTGCAGGATGCGCGCGAGCTCGTCCCGCACCAGGGCGTAGCGGTCGGTGGAGGGGTCCGACAGCCGCTCGGCCAGCCCGCCCAGCCAGCGCTGGAGGAGCCGGTCGGAGCTTTCAGGGATGGGCTTGGGCAAAAGCCAGGGCATAAATGTACCAAATGTACCTGATGGGCCTGACGCGGAAGGTAGGAGGGAGAAGCCGAAAAAGCCGTCAACCGCTAGCAAAACGGGGGGCGAGGGACAGGACACCATGACGGTACGCTACGCACAGTGCGCCTCTGGGACCATGCTCGAGAGCCGCAGCCGTTTCCCCGGCCCCGAACCCACGAGGCACTGCCCAGGAGGCTTGCGAACGGAAGGCGGCGATTCTCGACCGCCATCGACCACCAACCGGCCGAGCCATACCGCCTCCGCTCAGTGCTCGACCAAACGGAGGAAGGCTCGCGTGCGCGGGTGCTTGGGATTGACCAGGATTTCCTGGGGCACCCCCTCCTCGACCACCGTCCCGTCCGCCATGAACACTACCCGATCGGCCACGTCGTGGGCGAACTTGACCTCGTGGGTGACGACGATCATGGTCATCCCGTCCCTGGCGAGCTGCCGCATCGTTTGCAGGACCTCCTCGTGCAACTCCGGGTCCAGGGCACTGGTGGGCTCGTCGAACAACACCACCTCGGGGTTCATGGCCAGGGCGCGGGCGATGGCCACCCTTTGCTTTTGTCCCCCAGAAAGCCTCGACGGGTACTCGTCACGTTTTTCAGCCAGCCCCACCTTGGCCAAGAGCTGTTCGCCCAACTTTACGGCTTCCTCGCGCTTCATACCCAGCACCTGGATCGGTCCTTCGATCACGTTGCCTAGCGCGGTCATGTGGGGGAAGAGGTTGAAGGATTGGAAGACCATCGCCGCCCGGGTGCGCAGTTGGCGGATCTTGCCGCTGCGCTCACGGCTAGCAGCCCTCACCCCACAGTCCACCTCCACGTTACAAACGACCACCCGGCCTTGATCGGGCTCCTCAAGGAAGTTCAGACAGCGGATGAAGGTGGTCTTTCCTGAACCCGAAGGCCCCATGATCACCACCACCTCGCCCTTGTGGACCGTAAGCGAGACCCCCTTGAGCACCTCGAGCGAACCGAAGCGCTTGTGGATGTTTTCGGCACGAATCTGGCAGACCCCACCGTGAGCGTGCGGCACTCCGTGCACGTGCATTTCCTGGTGGTTCATTGGTAGGCCCTCCGCATCCGCTCCTCGAGTTTGGCCTGGCCCAGCGACAAGAGCGAGTTGACGACCCAGTAGATGAGGGCCACGATCACGAACATCTGCATGTAGCGGAAAGTAGCCGAACCGATCTGCTCGGCCACCCGCGTCAGCTCCACCACCGTTACCACCGAGGCCAGCGAGGTGTCCTTCATCATGGTGATGAAGCGGTTGCCCAGCGAGGGCGTGATCACACGTATCGCCTGCGGCAGGATGATCCGCCGCATCACCTGGGCGAAGGTCATGCCACTGGAATAGCCTGCCTCCCACTGCCCCTTGTCCACCGACTGGATGCCGCCGCGCATGTCCTCACTGGTGTAGGCTCCGGCGTGCAGGGCCAAGGTCAAAACGACCGCCGGGATGGCTTCAATGGTGAATCCCAGTTGTGGCAGGCCGTAATAGACCAGCAGGATTTGGGTGAGTAAAGGGGTGCCACGGACGAGTGAAACGAACGCGACGGCTGGGGCCCGCAGCGGCCAGGGGCCGTACATCCGAGCCACCGCCACCACCAGCCCCACCGCCAGGCTGAGGACGAACGAAACCACACCCAGCCAGATGGTTGTCCACAGAGCTTGGAGCAAGAAGGGTGCGGCCTGTTGGAGTAGCTCGAGCATCTACCAGCCTCCCCTGCTGCTTATTTGGCATACTTCGCCAGCGCCGCCGCCATGTCTTGCCCGCCGAGCCACTTCTTGGAGATGGCGGTGAGCGTGCCGTCGGCAATCATGTCGGCCAGCGCCTTATCCACCGCCGCCTTGAACGCGGCCTCACCCTTGCGGAAGCTCATGGCGTTGAGCTCCACCCCCAGGTCGAAGGCGGGGGCCACCAGCAGCCCGTTTTTCTGGGCGAGATAAGCGCCCACGAAGCGGTTGAAAAGCCCCGCGTCGGCACGGCCGAAGGCCACGTCCATGAGCGCCAGGGTGCCGTTTTCGTAGGTCTTAGGGATGGCCCCGGGGACCTTCTCGCGGACGAACTTCTCCTGGGTTGAGCCCGAAGTCACCGCCACCCGCTTACCGCTCAGGTCCTCCAAGCTCTTGAACTGGCCCACCCGGCTCGGACGGGTGAACACCGACACGCTGATGGCCTGATAGGGGATGGAGAAATCCACCACCTTCTTGCGTTCTTCGGTGACGGTCTGTCCTGAGATTACGATGTCGTACTTGTTCGCTTCGATGCCCGCGATGAAGTCGGCGAAACGCCCGGCGACGAATTCCACCTTGGGAATGCCCAGGCGCTTGGCCAATTCATAAGCCACGTCAACGTCAAAGCCCACGAGCTGCTTTTTGTCGTCGATCATGCTCCAGGGCGGGCTGGCCTGGGTGTTGGCCACCCGCAGCACCCCGGCGGCCCTGACCCGCGACAGCAGATCGCCGGCTTGGGCACCACCTCTTTGCCACAGGCCGATACCCCCTACCGCCAACAGCCCAAGCACCGCGACCGTGAGCCAACCGCTGTTCGGGAAATTGCTCCGCATGCCTACCTCCTTAAGCCCGCCTAAGCCCGCACTTCCTGCTCGAGTCGCCCGAGCGCGACCAGAAACCGCTCAAGTTCGGTCTCGCTGTTGTAGTAATGGACACTCGCCCGCACCAATTCCTTGATGCCCCGCCGGGTCATGTCCAAGAATGTGGAAGGGGCGCGGGAGACATTGACGTTGATGCCTTGCCGCCGCAGGCAGTCGCGTATCTGGTCGGGGGCGTAGCCCTCGAGGGTGAACGAGATGATGCCACACCGTTCGCGACCCAGGTCGAGCACCTCGCACCCGGGAACCTCGCCCAGGCCCCTGCGCACTTGCTCGGCCAGGGCCCGCACCCTGGGCCACGTGTTCTCCAGCCCCCAGGCCAGCGCGTAATCGACCGCGGCTCCAAGGCCCAGCTTGCCCGCGACGTTGCACTCCCAGTTCTCGAAGCGCCTGGCGCCGGGCTCGATCTCGTAGCGGTCGGGTGCTACCCAGGTCGCGGCATGGAGGTCGAGGAAGGGTGGCTCGAGCCGCTGCAACACCTCCCTGCGAGCATAGAGGAAGCCCACCCCACGCGGGCCCCGCAGGTACTTGCGGCTGGTCGCTGAAAGCAGGTCACAGCCGATTTCTTGTACGTCTACGGGCATCTGCCCCACCGACTGGCAGGCATCCAGCAGGTACAGCACCCCGTGCGCTCGGGTGAGCCTTCCGATCTCGGCTGCGGGATTGACCAGCCCCCCGTTGGTCGGGATGTGGGTGATCGAGACCAGCTTGACCCGCTTCTTGAGCATCCTTGAAAGGGCCTCGACGTCTACCTGACCGTGCTCATCGTCAGGGATGACCTCGACCACCGCCCCGGTGCGCCGGGATACCTGGAGGTAGGCGATGTAGTTGCTGGCGTACTCGGCCTGGCTGGTGAGGATCACGTCTCCCGCCCGGAAGGGGATGCTGTAAAAGGCCATGTCCCAAGCCCGGGTGGCGTTTTCCACCACCGCCACTTCATCGGGATGGCAGCCCAGCAGCCGCGCCAGCGAGGTATACACTGCGCTCAACTCCCCCTCCCGCGCACGGGCCGCCTCGTAACCGCCGGTGTGCGCTTCCAATTCCAGGTGGGCCTTGACTGCATCCAACACAGCTTGGGGCATCAGCGCCGCCCCGGCGTTGTTGAGGTGAACCACATGGTTCACCCCAGGAGTCTCCCTGCGGGCTTTGTCGAGGTCAAACACGCTTAACTCCGGTGGCCGAACCCTTAACTTGGGTAGCCGAACCCTGTGAGCAGCAGGGGGTTGGGCTTGGGCTGGCGACACAGTAATATATTGCATATTTGATACTACAAGTCAAGGGTTGAGGTATACTTCACGTGTGCCACTGCCATCACAGGTTCGTAAGGTCAAGCGGGAGCTGGCCCGGGAACAGGTGTACAAACAGCTGCGGGATTGGATCATCGACGGCACACTCAGGCCGGGTGAGGTCATCAAGGATGTCGAACTGGCGGAAGCGCTCGAGGTCAGCCGTACCCCGGTTCGCGAGGCGCTACGCCGGCTCGAGGACGAGGGCCTGATCGAGACCGCCTCGCACAAGTGGACCCGGGTAGCGCGGCTCGACCCCGAGCAGGCCGATGAGTTGTACGGCATCGTGCAGCGCCTGGAGGTCTACGCCCTGGAGCTGGCTCAGTTCAAGCTGACCGAGGCCGATTTCCTGACCCTGGAAGCGGCCAACGCCCGTCTGGCTCAGGCCATCGAACGCCACGACGCCAAGGCGGCGCTGGCGGCGGACAACGCCTTCCACCAGGTCTGGATCGAGCGCTCGGGCAACCGCGAGTTGGCACAGCTCTTGGCGGATTTGAAGGTTAAATTACGCCGCTTCGAGCTGGCCCACTTCGACTCCAAGGACGCGATGGAGTCCGTAAAAGAACATCAAGTCATCGTGGAGTCGCTCCGCACGGGCAAAAGCCGCAAAGCCCTGGAGGCCCTCGAAGGCAACTGGGAGGGAGCCACCGACCGTTTCTCGAGGCGGGTATTGGGCAAACTGGCCAAGAGCCCATAGGCCCAACGGGTCAACCCTCCTGGCCGCCGAAGGGATTTAATCCCATCACCGGCCTCCCGCCCCGCTCCCGTTCGGGGCGCTCGGTCGCCCCGAGGGCTCGCCCTTGCGGCGGCGACTGCCCTAGAGGGGCAGAGCCGGGCGGGGACGTTTTGCCGACTCACCCCGGCGTCGCCCGGTTCCTGAGCCTGGGCTGGAGCATCACTCCGGCGAGCAGAACTACGGCCACGAAACCGCCGTATAAGAAGGACTGCTCGGCGAAGCGGCTCCCCAGCCAGCCGGCCAGGGGGTAAGTCAACGCCCACCACAGGTGGCTCCAGGCGAAGTGTGCCCCGTAGACCCGCCCCTGGAACGCTTCAGGGGTGCGGTCGGCGATGAGTGTTTGAGTAGGCAGGTTAACCCAGTTCTGGCCCGCCCCGGCAAGGATCCACAGGAGCAGCAAAGGGATGAACGGAACGAAATTGGCGGGCAGCACCGCCAGTGTGGAGACCAGCGCCCCCAGCAGCACGAAGGTGGTGCGGGGCAGGCGCCCCTCCAGGGCGCCCACCGCCAGGGCCGCCAGCGTGGCCCCGACCCCGAAGGCCGCCATCCCCCAGCCGTACTCGAGGTCGCCCAGCTCGAGCTGCCCCCGCACCAGCCCTACCGTGCCCACCAAAATCAGCGCACCCGATACCGCCGCGACCAACTCCAGCAGCAGCGCGTAGCGCATCGGGGCGTCCTGCCATAACCGCAGTGTTCCGTCCTGAACGTCGCGTAACGTGGTGGCCTGTGCCGTGTCCGACGACCGATCCACCCGCAGCCTCACCGGCAGGGTCAAGATGAGCAGGGCCGAGATCAAAAAGGTCCCCGCGTCCAAGAAGAAAATGTTCCGTGCCCCGATCAGCCCGGCGATCGCACCCGCCACCCCGGGGCCGAGCACCCCCAGCACCTCGTAGGTCGCTCCAGAAAGCGCGATGGCCTGAGCGTAGTCCTTCTGCCGCGTCACCTGAGGCAGGGCTGCCTGATACGCGGGGGTGAAAAAGGCGGTGAGCGCGTTAAGGGCAAACATCAGCACGTAGACCTGCCAGACCTCACTTACCAGGGGCATCAGCCCGATGACCACCATTCGCCCCAGGTCGGCAGCGACCATCAGGGTCTTGCGGTCCATCCGGTCGGCCAAGGCTCCCGCCAGCGGCGAGAGAGCCACGAAGGCCGTAACCCGCAGCGTGAGCGCCCCGGCCAGAATCGCCGCCGACCGTGCCCCACCCACCTCAAAGGCCAGCAGAGCCAGACCCACCCAGGTAAAGGCGTCGCCCAACAGGCTGGTAGTCTGCGCGGCGTAGAGCCGGGCGAAAAGCGGGTTGCGCAGACTCCGGAAGGGGAGGAGGACCTTCACCGCGAAGCCCCGTGTTCGGGAAGCCCCAGCCGCTGGTGCTCGGCGTGGGCGAAGGCCTGGGTCAGCAGGTCGGCGATGTGGCTCTTGAGGCGGTAGAACACCTTGGTCCCCTCGCGGCGGGCCGTCGCCACCTCAGCCGCCCGTAGCGCCGCGAGGTGCCTCGAGACGGTGCTCTGGGGCAGGTCGAGGCGCTCGACCAGGCAACCCACGCTCTGCTCCCCCTCGATCATGCCCAGGGCGATGCGCAGGCGGGCGGTCTCAGCCAGGGCCTGGAATGTCCTCAGGACTCGCTCGAAGTCTTGCTGGGGGGGTGGGTACGAAACGCCGTGGCGCTCCATGCCGTTGATTATATCCTTTTATCCGGATAGACAAATATATAAACCGCTCGAGCTGTAGGCCGGCGGCGACGGTGGTTTTGGCGAACCACCGTCGCCCGAAAGACCCGCCGGTGTGGCGGGTAGGAGCGGGGCCGGGTCTGCGGAGCGTGGGGTCACCTAACGGCGGGGCAATGCCCGGCTCACCGCCCTGATGCGCGTCCTGCCCTCGCCGGGAAGCGGTTTCCTGACTCCTCCGTGGGCGGCTTTACATTAGCTTAACAATTCAATGCCATCGTTCTCCCATTAACACCACGCAACCTCGCCCACTTCGCTCAACGCTCGGCTTATTCTGAGGGTGGGGATTGCGGCTGTGTACGGGAGGGGAAATGAAGCGATTCAACGTGCTGTCGTTAGTCCTGGCTGTGTCCTTCGCGCTGCTGACAGGTGCCGCACTGGCCGGTCACACTGGCCAGCGCATCATTCTCGCCATACCCCAGGATGAGGGAGAGCTAACTCCCTACACGTACGTGACCGGCTACCCCGGTTACAACATGCTGTCCCTGGTGTTCGACACCCTGATGCTCAACGACCTAGGCGACGTGCCCCGCCCTTGGCTGGCGGAGAGCGTCACCAGCACGAACGGGGGCCGGCAGTGGACCATCAAGCTCCGCGAGGGCGCTGTGTGGCATGACGGCAAACCCCTGACCAGCGCCGACGTGAAGTTCTCCTACGAGTACTACAAGAAGTACCCCCTGATCGGACGTTTCGCTACCGCGGTGCGCGGCATCTCCGACATCCGCACGCCGGATGAACGCACAGTAGTCATCACCCTTCCCCGGCCCGAGGCCAACTTCCAGCAGGTCACGCTGGCCGACGTGCCCATCCTGCCCCAGCACCTCTGGCAGAACGTCACCGACCCCAGGGCTTTCAAGAACGCCACGGGCAGCGGCCCCTTCAAGCTGGTGGAGCACCGCCCGGACCAGTCGTACCGGCTGGTGGAGAATCCCAGCTACTTTGGCGGCAAACCCGGTGCGGACGAGGTGGTGTTGAGCATCATCAAAGACGCCACCTCGACCTTCCAGGCCCTACAGGCCGGGCAGATCAGCGCGACCAGCCGCGAGGTGTTGCCCGAACTGATCGGCCAGTTCTCCAATAACCCACGGCTCAAGGTGGTGCGGGGGCCAGGGTATGCCAGCACCCTGCTGCAGTTCAACACCACGATCCCGCCGTTCAACGAAGTCCGCTTCCGCCAGGCGGTGGCCGGCTTGATCGACACCAAGGGCTTGGTCGAGACGTTGCTGCTCGGCTACGGCACTCCCGGCAACGCCGGCTTCGTGCACCCGCAGTCGCCCTTCTACAGTGCGGCCACCCGTGAGTACAAGCGCCTGAGCGTAGCCGAGGCCGGGAAGGTGCTGGACTCGCTGGGCTACCGGGCCGGCGCGGGGGGTGTACGCGTGGGCAAGGACGGCAAGCGGCTGGAGTTCACGCTTCTGGTGCAGTCCAACAACCCTTTGCGCATCCGTGCCGCGGAGCTGATCGCCCAGCAGGTTCGGCCCGCAGGCATCGTCTTCAACGTACGCTCGCTCGACCCCACCACGGTGCAACAGGCAGTTTGGCCGGACTTCGACGTGGCCAAAGGCCGCAACTTCGAGTTGGCCATGTGGGGATGGTCCGCCCCGGTGACCTCGCAGCTCAACCTGCGCGGGCTGTTTAACTCCAACCCTGCTGCCGGGACGCTCAACATCGGCGGTTACAAGAACCCTACGGTGGACAGCCTCACGGAGCGCATGGTCACCACCGTGGACTTCGACCAGCGCAAGCAGCTCGCGACACAGGTTCAGACCATCATCGCGCGCGATCTACCCTTTATCACCTTGTGGTATGCCGACGGGGTCTACGCCTACCGGCCCGAGGCCTATGACGGATGGAAGTTCCAGAAGGGCCAGGGCATCATCAACAAGCGCTCCTTCTTGCAAGGGCAGTAAAGGGCAGTCGATGCTCAATCGCCTGGGCCAATACCTCCTGGTGCTGCTGGTCGCAGTGACGGTGAACTTCTTCCTGCCCCGGGCTATGCCGGGCAGCCCGTTGCAGTTCCTCGCTGGTGATGAGGTGGCCACGCTGAGCCCCGAGCAGCGCCAGGCCATCCTCCAGCGCGCGGGCTTGGACCAGCCGCTGCTGGTGCAGTTCTTGCGCTACCTGGGCCAGTTGGCCCGTGGCGATCTCGGCTACAGCTACCAGGAAAATCGTCCGGTGCGCTCGATCCTGCTCGAGCGCCTACCCTGGACTCTTCTGCTCACTGCAACCGCCCTGCTCCTCTCCTCGCTCTTCGGCGTCATCGTAGGGGCCCTGGCCGCCTGGCGGCGTGGGGGGATGCTGGACAACACCACCCTGGCCGGCTCGATCGCCCTTGACGCGGTGCCCACCTTCTGGCTGGGGATGATGCTGGTGGCGATCTTCGCCGTGCAGCTACAGATCTTCCCGGTTTTCGGGGCCAGAACTGCGTGGGCCAACTACCAGGGCTGGTCGGCGGTGGTAGACGTGACGCGTCACCTGGTATTGCCCGCCACCACCCTCACCATCGCCAGCCTCTCCGGCACCTACCTGGTGATGCGCTACGCGATGCTCGCCGTGCTGGGAGAGGACTACATCCGCACCGCCCGGGCCAAGGGAATGGCCGAGCGCCAGGTGCTTTACAAGCACGCCCTGCGCAACGCCATCCTCCCGGTGTTCACGGTGTTCATGCTCAACCTGGGAACGCTGGTGGGCGGGGCCGCAGTAATCGAGACGGTGTTCTCCTATCCAGGGGTGGGGCGGCTGCTGTTTGAGTCGGCCACCAACCGCGATTACCCCTTGCTGCAGGGGGCCTTTTTCCTGGTGACGCTTTCGGTGTTGCTTTTCAACCTGCTGGCAGACTTGCTCTATCCCCTGGTTGACCCCAGGGTACGGGGTTCACATGGTTAGCTCTGCTGTTGCTTCGGCCCGATCAAGACGCTGGCGCGAGCTTTCGAAGATGCTTCTGGCTAGCCCTGTCGGCGTTACGGGCCTGGGCTTGCTGACCTTGATGTTGTTTTTAGCCCTGTTCGGCCCGCTGATCGCCCCCTATGACCCCACCCTGCCCAGCGGCAAACCCTTTGAGCAACCCTCGAGCGCCCATCTGCTGGGCACCAACGACGTGGGTCAGGACATTCTCTCCGAGCTAATCGTGGGTACGCGGGTTTCGCTCCTGATCGGCTTTAGCGCTGCGGCAGGCGCCATCTTGATCGGTACGTTGGTGGGTCTGGTAGCGGGCTACAGCGGTGGCTGGCTGGACGGGGCGCTGATGCGCCTGGTGGACGTGATGCTGGTGCTGCCCTTCATCCCGCTGATGATCGTGGTGGCCGCCTATCTAGGACCAAGCACCGGCAACCTGATTGCCGCCATCATGCTGGTCATCTGGGCGCGACCCGCTCGAGTGATCCGTTCCGGGGTGCTGGCCTTGCGCGGGGCGACCTACGTCGAAGGGGCCAGGGCCCTGGGGGCTAGCGACTTCCACATCCTCTTCCGCCACATCCTGCCCGGGGTGCTGCCCATCGCAGTCTCGCAGTTCATTCTGGTGGCATCCGGCAGCATCCTGATCGAAGCCTCACTCTCCTTCTTGGGCTTGGGTGACCCGGTGCGCAAGAGCTGGGGTTCCATCCTCTATTACGCCCAGATTCGCGGGGCTTTTCTCAACGGTTCGTGGCCCTGGTGGGTGGTGCCCCCGGGGGTGATGATCACGTTAGCGGTGCTGGGTTTCGCCCTTACCGGCCGCGCTTTGGAAGGCTATCTGTTCCCGCGCTTGCGCAAAGGTTGATCGTATGCCCAAAAGCATTCTGATGTTGGCGACCTATGGCCTGGAGATCGTGGAAGTGGGTGGTACGCTGGCCCTGCACGCCCAGGGGGGCGATGCCGTACACGCTGCCGTGGTGCTGTCCAGGCCGCAGACCCGCCCCCAGATCGAGCAAGCCGCGAAGATCTTGGGGGTACGGTCGGTGCGGTTCCTGGAGTTTCAGGTCGGCGAGACCCAGCTCGACACCCCCTCCAAAATCAAGCTGGTGCGACTGATCCGGGAGACCCGCCCGGACATCCTGATCACGCAAGACCCCGAGCATTCCTATGCCGACCTCGACCCCGACCGCAGACTGCTCATGCTCTTGTATCTCGAGGCGGCCTCGTTGGCCGGACGGGACTGGCGCATCGAGGAGTGTGGCGGGTTTGAGCGCCACCTGATCCGCGACCTCTACTACATGTCGCCGCACAACCCCAACTGTGTGGTCGAGATCGGATCCACCTTTGCCCTCAAGCAACAGGCCCTGGGGGTGCTCGAGGGGCAGATGGCCTTCACTGCACAGGTGCTGCGCAGCAGGCTTAACCCAGAGTCACTGGAGACCATTGTTCCTGGATATGCCCACCTGTCCGACCTCGAGCTGGGGCGCTCGCTGCATCGCGAAATGGACAAGTCGTCGGCGCTCTATCACGGACTGCTGAGCCATGCCGGGGCCACCATGGCCGAGGCGTTCAGGCATCAGTTCCCCTTTCGGTTGGAACGGTTGCTCTGATCCACGACCTTAGCTGCCCTTGGAGCCTATACGATACCGGATTCAAAAAGATAATCTTCCAAACCGAAGAGCCCCGGAGGCTATCTTTTCGGGTCCCAGAGCATACCCCTCCCTGACGGTCGGCGAAGCAAGCGTATCCCTCCCGAGGGGCGCTACCGCCCTCCGCCACGCGGATAACTTCGGTCGGGTCAGTTCGTCACCGAACGGTGACGAACTAACCGAATCGGGTATGAAACCCTCATCTTGACCGCAGCAACGCTAATTGGCCTCTCCGGGATCGCGGTGATCGTAGGGGTCGCCCTGGACCTACGTGGCTGCTACCGACTGGATCATCGGCATGATACCCCGCCGCTTCGGCGAGGGGACTGGCACGATCCAGTTTTGAGCCTAGCGTGCGGCTTTCGCCTGCAATTCCCGCAGCGCAGCCCGGGCTTCGGCATAGCCGGGTCTATAGCGCAGGGCTGCCCGGAAGTCAGCCAGGGCTAGATTACGCTGTCCCAGCGCAGCCCGGGCTTTGCCGCGCCAGTAGTACGACTCCTCATGGTCGGGAGCCCACCGCAGGGTCTCACTAGCTAAGGAAACCACCTCGCCATGGCGGGCCACCTTGTAGTAAGCCTCCAGGGGACCAAACTGGTACCACAGGGTACGCCAAGGCCAATTACCCAGCATCCCGCCGGGCCGGTCGGGGTCATAGGCCCGGTTGACCGGCAGGCCGCGGGCTTGGTCGTAGGCTTGGGCAGCCCCCACGGCGTCGCCCAGCTTAAGCAGGCTGGTGCCCAGGTTGAACCAGGCGAAGGCGTTACGGGGCTGGGTCCGGGTTTCCTGGAGGGCTACCGCCCGGGCGTGCTGGTCTTCCCATCCCGCGTTCACCCGATCACCCAGCAACTTGCGCACTTCCCCCTCACGGCTTTTGGGATAAACCACTAGATAGGTGCGGTTGTACACCTGCCACAGGCTGTCAAACTCCGTGTACTCGAGGCGTATGTTGGGGCCGTTGTAGGAGTCGTAGGCCCACAAATAGCCCCCTCGTTCGTCGTAGCCGGTAATCAGACGGTAGTGACCCATGCCGCCTTGGTCGCTGACGAACCAGGTCTGGGCGATTACCGGGTAACCCGCTGCCACCAGCCGCCTGATCAACGCCAAATCGCCGGCTGCGCCCCCGTGCACGGCGTAGCCCTGGCTGCGGGCATAAGCTGCCAGCTCATCGGGCGAGACGTTCTTGTCGGCCCGGTTGGGCTTCAACACAGGAGCGGACTGGTACTGCGTCAGCTTGCTCCCCCAGAAGCTCAGGGCCATCCCGATCGTGACGGGGCCGCAGTTGTTGAGGCGTTGGTACTCGTGGCGAACGCCTTCCAGCCGCACCGCCCCGGGCACGGCCCCGGCCGTGGACAGAAGCACGGGCAACAGGAGGTGCACGATCCGCCGGTTCACGATCCCCCTTTCAGGTAGCGGTCGAAGAACGCCACCGAGCGCCGCATAGCCTGGGCGAAGTTCTTGCTCAGGTTGTGGTCGTCTCCGGCGTAGCTATAGAACTCATACGGCTGCCCGGCCGCCTTGAGTTGCCGCGCCAAGGTCTGCGAAAAGGCGTAGGGGACGTGGGTATCGGCAGGGCTATGATGAAGCTGGATCGGCGCCATGCCTTCTGCCAGGTAGCTGTTGGCCGAAATAGCGTTCCAGAACCCGGGGTTCTGCTCGGGAGTGCCGAAGCGATCGAAGATCTCCCGCCTGCGCTGCTGTACCCGAGTTGAGGGTTGCCCACCCATGTACGGTCGCCGCCAATTGTTGACGAGGTCAGTGTAGGGTGCCACCACTCCCGCCCAGATCACCCCGGCCTTGATGCGCTTGTCGACGACCATGGCCCGCAGGGTGAGGTAGCCACCCATCGAGTGTCCCCACATGCCCAGACGCCCGGCATCGACTTCCTTAAGCTTCGCCAGCGAGGAGACTGCGTTGAGCACGTCGATGGTGTAGCCCGGAAACCAGTAGGCTCCCTCGGCCTGGCCCTCGGAATTGCCGTGCCCCCGGTAATCCGGCTTGAACACGACATAGCCCGCCCTGGCCAGTGCGTCCACGTACGCCTCGTAGCGCTGGGTGGTGCGGTACTGTTCGGGCGGGATGTAACCGTGGTTAAACACGACGGCGGGCCAGCCGCTCTTCGGCTTGGTGCCCGAGGGTACGGTCAAGAGGGCGAAAATCTTCAGGCCATCGGAACGGTAGGAGGCGATGTAGCGCCGGTAGTTCGCGCCCGAGGTGAGGGTGCGCTCGACGGTGATGGCGCTGCCCGGGTAACTGCGGGCGCGCAGGGCCTCGATGCTGAGGGGGTCAGGCTGCTTGCTCTGGCCCAGGGCGAGGCCGCTGGACAGGAGCGCTGCGATGCCAAGGGATGGCAGGATTCTGACCATGCCTGTCAAGTTAAGGTTTTACGGTTAAGTTTCCGTAAAGCCCTCCGCGGCCAGGCTAAGGTTGCGGCCATCAACTCTACCGAGCAGGCCTCGAGCGTCCTTGAAGTGGGCATTTAGCTACCCGTCACCCGCTACGCAGTGCCGACGGTACTTTGACGAGGTTTCAAGACCTTGATTGGCCCAAACGCGCACACGGAGTGCAGCTAAGGCAGTCACGACCATGTAAAACCTGTCCTCCGACAGGTACACTGAGCCTATGGGCGAGGTGCGCTCGTTCCACCTCAACGAGCAGGGGTTGCAGCGGGTCCTGGGCGGCCTCGAGGCGGCGGTGATGGAAGTGCTGTGGAAGCATGGGCCCCAGACGATCGCGGAGGTGCAGAAGGCCTTGTTGCCGCAGCGGCTAGCCTTCAACACGGTGATGACGGTGCTCAGTCGCCTGGTCGCCAAAGGGCTGGTGACCCGCTGCCAACCGGGTGGGAGGCGCTCGGTCTACGGAGCGGCCCTGTCCAGGGAAGCCTTCGTAGAGGGGTTGACCCACGACGTTGTGGTAGGTCTGGTGCGCGATTTCGGGGACTACGCGGTGGCCCAGTTCGTCGCTGCGCTCGAGCGCGAGGATCCCGGGCGCATCGCCGAGCTCGAGGCCCTACTGCGGCGCAAACGGGAAGGCTCGTGAGCCTATGGGTCGCGCCATCGAGGCCAGCCTGCTCACCTTGCTGCTGCTGCTGGGGGCGCCGTTGCTGCTGGTGGCAGGCACCAGCGGTCACCCGGGCATGAGCGGGGCCTTGGACTGGCTCGGGGACTGCTGGTTCGCCCTCCGGGCAGGAGAGGCGGCCGTCGGGCTGGTTCTGCTGGCCGCGCTGGGTCCAGGGGCTCTCGCGGCTTTCCGGATGCTGCGCGAGCTGGTCACGAGGTGGGCTCTGCTGGCCTCACTGCGCCGTGAGGTCGGCGGGGCCGCCCAGCCCCCCGATCTCAGCGAGCTCGCGCAGAGCCTGGGCTTGAGGCGGGTGGTATACGTGGACCGGCCCGACGTGTTCGCCTTCACCCAGCTCTCCGAGGTGGTGGTGAGCCGGGGCCTGGTCGAGCTGCTGCCCCGCGAGGAGCTCAAAGCTGTCCTGCTGCACGAGCGGTACCATCTGATGCGCCGCTCGGTCAAACGTGGCCTGTGGGTGGCCGGCCTGACCGCCGCCACGGCATTCCTGCCCGTCGCACCGCTCCTGCAGCGGGCCTGGTGGTTACGGGAAGAGCTCGACGCCGACCGGGCGGCGGCGGCGGTGGGCGGTGACGTGGTGGCCTCGGCCTTGTTGCGCCTCGCACGGCATGCCCATGCAGAGTCGGCCCCGAATGCTGAAATTCTAGGCTCGAGCCTGGCTCTGCGGGTGCAGGCCGTCTTGGGGCAACCGGCGCCTCTTTTTGAGGGGCACCGCTGGCGGGCGGCTGTGGTGAAAAGCGCGCTCATCCTGGCGGCACTGTCCCTCGTACCACTCCTGCTGCACGCCGCGCCTCTGGAGTGGCATCTGCGGGACTGGTTACCCCACGGCCCGGGTCAGAGCTGCTAGAGGGGCAGGCCGCACAGGTCGAGCTCCCCTTCCGGCCAGGACCTGCCCTGACAGGCGAACGCCATTGCCGCCAACTCACCCTGCACCCTGCCGCCGGGCTGCTGGAAGTAAAACGGCCCTTGCACGCGCTGCCAGCCCAGGCGTTCATAGAAGGGGACCAGATCCTCCGCGCACATCAACCAGGCGAAATCGCACTTAAGCCGGTCGCCGATGAACCCGATGCTCTCCCGCAGCAGCACGGAGGCGTAGCCTTTGCCCCTCGCTTGCGGGAGAGTGGTCACCGCCCCTACCAAGCCCAGCCGCACGTCCTCCACCCCGACCTTCGCCGGGCGGTGGACGATTTCCAGCATGCTCACCCACCGGCCTTCATGGCTCAAGAAGCCGTACCACTGAGGCCGGGAGAGCTTGAGCGAGCTCCGGAAAGTGCGGGCTTTCCACCAGCGGTAGCGCACGTACTGGCTGAGCGAAAGCTGCTCCGGGGGGACGATCCAGACTTGCTGCTCCCAGGGAAGAACGTCGACGAGAAAGTGATTCATGGCGGGGACCCCCCTTTACACTACAGCGTGTAGTGTAAAGACCCCATGTTAAATCTGCGTAAAGCTAGTGGCCAACCCGCCTGCGCATCCTCCAGGCGCAAGCCACGCGGTTCGGCCATCCCGCCCGGGTGGAGCATGCACCCTTGCCGCATGGCGCTTGACGACCGGCAGACAGGAGGAGCAGGGCCGCTCGATCCAGCCGCGACCCCGGCTTCACCCCATCTTCCCTCCTGATGGTCAAGTTCCCCGACGGGTAGCGGTTGCACACCCCGACCCTGCCAGGCTCAGCAAAACCGATCGCGCACGATGATCCGGGCGTTGCCGAGCACACCGCCGAGTTCCACGTCACCTCCATCCTCAACAAGCTCGGCGCCGACACCCGCGCCCGCGCCGCCGCGCTGGCCGCCCAGCAGGGCCTGGTTTGACTTTCCGGGAGCCCGTTCTTTGGGGAGGCGGGCGCGAGGGCGGCCGGCTCAGCCGGGCTCCTGGGCGTGCTCGAGCGCGCTGCGGATGAGGTCGGTGACGTGGTGGTCCATCAGCCGGTAGTAGGCCATGCGCCCCTCCTTGCGGAAGGCCACCAGCCGCTCCCCCCGCAGCAGCCTTAGCTGGTGGCTCACCGCCGACTCGCTGGTGCCGGTGAGGGCGGCGAGGTCGCACACGCACAGCTCGGTCGCGGCCAGCGCGGCCAGGATGCGCAGCCGGGTGGGGTCGCTCACCGCCTTGAGTAGTCGGCTAGCTCGAGCCATCTGCACCCCGTCTGGCATCGCCCGGCGGGCCTTCTCCAGGGCTTCGGGGTGGATGCCCCGCTCCTCGCAGGCGGCGGCTCGGTCTAAAGCGGTCGGCATCGCGATAACCTCGTCTCGAGTATGCCACAGGCCACAGGCCGCGGGCGGCTAGCGGAAGCGCAGCAGCCGCAGCGAGTTCAGCGTGACCAGCGCGGTGGCCCCGGTGTCGGCCAGGATGGCGGGCCACAAACCGGTGATGCCCAGCAGCGTGGTGGCCAGGAACACCGCCTTCAGGCCCAGCGCGAAGGCGATGTTCTGCGCCACGACCCGCATCGTGTCCCGCGAGAGCCGCACCAGCTCGGCTACCCCCCGCACCGAGCCCCGCAGCACGGCGGCGTCGGCGGTCTCGAGGGCCACGTCGGTGCCCCCTCCCATGGCGATGCCCACGTCGGCCCAGGCCAGGGCGGGCGCGTCGTTGATGCCGTCGCCCACCATCGCCACCTTGCGCCCCTGGGCCTGGAGCTCTTTCACCTTAGCCGCTTTGTCCTCGGGTAAAACCTCGGCGATTACTGTGTCTATGCCCAGCTGGCGGGCCACGGCCTCGGCGGTGCGGCGGTTGTCGCCGGTGAGCATCACGGTCTGGATACCCATGCGGTGCAGCGCCTGCACCGCCTTGCGGGCGTCGGGCCGCGGCTCGTCCCGCAGGGCGATGAGGCCCAGCGGGGTGGGCGGGTTCAGCAGCACCACCACGGTCTTGCCCTGGAGTTCCATCGCCTCGATCTGCCCGGCTACCTCTGCGGCCAGGGGAGCGAGTTCGGCTGCGTACCTGGGCGAGCCGACCACCAGGGTTCGGCCCTGCACCATGGCTTGTGCCCCCTTGCCCTGGACGGCCTGCTGGTCGCTGGAAGGGGGCAGCGTGGCCCCCACCTCGTCGGCCTTCTCCACGATGGCTTTGGCCAGGGGGTGGGAGGAGCCCTGTTCGACCGCAGCGGCGAGGCCCAGCAGTTCGGCCTCGGAGCCTTCCAGAGCAACCACATCGGTCACCCGGGGCCGCCCCTCGGTGAGGGTGCCGGTCTTGTCGAAGGCGACGGTGCGGACGCGGGCGAGGGTCTCCAGCACCGCGCCCCCCTTGATCAGCAGGCCCCGCCGCGCCCCCGCCGAGATGGCCGAGGTGATGGCCGCCGGCACCGAGAGCACCAGCGCGCAGGGGCAGCCGATGAGCAATAGCGCCAGCGCCTTGTAGAGCCACTCGTGCCAGGCTCCGCCCAGGAACAGGGGGGGCACCACCGCGATCAAGGTCGCGATCGCCAGGACCCCAGGGGTGTAGTAGCGGCTGAAGCGGTCGATGAAGCGGGCGGTGGGGGCTTTGGACCCCTGGGCCTCCTCGACGAGGTGGATGATGCGGGCAATGGTGTTGTCGGAGGGGTCCTTGTCCACCCGCACGGTGAGCACCCCGTCGGTGTTGATGGAGCCAGCAAACACGCGGTCACCGGGGCCCTTGCTGACCGGCACCGATTCTCCGGTCACCGGCGAGTCGTCCAGGGCCGAGAACCCGCTCAGGATGGTGCCGTCGGCGGGGACCCGCCCGCCTGGGCGCACCTGCACCACCTGCCCGACCCGCAGGCTACTGGCGGGGACCTCGCGGGTACGGATGTCCTCCCCTTCCCCCTCGAGGAGGAAGGCGGTCTTGGGGGCCAAGGCGGCCAGGGCTTTGATCCCTGCTCTGGCCCTTCCGGCGGCGATGCCTTCCAGCAGCTCGCCCACCGCAAACAGGAACACCACCACCGCGGCCTCGGGGGCCTCGCCGATCACGACCGCGCCGATGGCAGCGATGGTGACCAGGGTGTTGATGCCGAAGGGGTTGCCCAGCCTTACCCCCGCCCAGGCCTTGCGGGCCAGCGGCCAGACCCCGACTAGCGTGGCGGCGACGTAGCCCCATTGCGCAAGGCGGGGCTCGAGGAAGCCGAAGGCGAAGGCCGCCGCCAGCAGGGCCCCGCTGAGGAGCACCCCGCGCCCCTGGCGGGTGGCGTGCCAGGGCCGGCCCTCGTGCGGGTGGGCGGGGTCAGGCGGGGCCTCGGGGGCGTGCGCTTCCCGCGCCTCGGCGCCGGCGCTGCGCAGGGTCGGCTCGTAGCCCAGCGCGCGGAGGTCGGCCTCGAGCCGCCGGCGCGGCGTGACCGACTCGTCGAGGTTGAGCCGGAGGAGCTGCGTGGCGAAGACCGCCCGGGGGTTGCTGGCGCCGGGGGTCTTGCGGACGAGGGCCTCGATCTTGTTGGCGCAGTCGGCGCAGTCCATCCCCTCGACCCGGTAGCACAGCTCGGGCGCGGAGGGCGCGGGGGGTGCGGGCGTTGGGCGGCTCATCAGGGCTCCTCTTGAGAACGCGGTTTCAATATCTGAGCAACCGCTCAGCTATAGCAGGAGTCTAGCAATACATGAGCGTTTGTTCAAGTATTGCCGGGCCGATTACAGACTTGACCGCTATACATCTTTTGTATGCAACCCCAGGAACCTCAAAGCGGAGAGGGGGTTGAAGGAGAAGGCTTCCAGGGCGGCTTTTTTAGCCTGGACCTTGCGGTAGTTGAGGCAGTTCAGCACGAAAGCCCGCAGGGCACAAAGGTTGAAGGCCAGGGCGCCACGGGCCTGGGCATGGTCCTCGCGTAAGAGCACGTCGCGTACCCAGAAGTTCCGGTTCTCCACGCCCCAGCGTTGGCGCATGAGTTCGCCCAGACGCCTGGCCCCCGCCGCCTCGGGTCTGAGGCTACTCAGGGCGTAGTGCACGCTGTAGCGCTGCTGCTTGCTGCGCTTATGCCACACCCAGCGCTCCAGGCGCACGGCCTGCCGGGCAAAAGGGAAGTCCAGCCAGGGGGGGAGATGGGGGGAGGCCGAGGCCCGGTAGCGCCACACCTCCCCGTCACGGAGTTCTTCCCACTGGACGATGCTTTCCCCGGGCAGGGGATGCTCGTCCAGGCAAGCGAACAGCCACTCTACCGCCTCCAACGCCCGGGCTTGGTTGGCTCTCAGGCTCAGCAGGTAATCCCCCCCTTAGCCCGGATGGCTTCGGCCACCCGGGGGTAGAGGAAGCCCGCGTCGGCCACCACCACCCGACCGGCTAAACCCTCCAGCCCCATGCGCTCCAGCAGACCCAGCAAGGCCTCATCCTCCCGCCCACCGACTTGGGCCTGGGCCAGGCTGTGGCGGGCTTGCTCACACCACAGCTCCACCACCCGCACCACCGGGCTCTCGCCTTTAGCACTCCCCCGCAAGACCTTGCCATCCGCGACCAGGGCAGAGGTAGTAGCGGTAGAGGTAGGGAAAGAGGCGGGAAGGGGGAGTTCGGGAAAGACCTGTTGCAGGGCTGAACCCAGCGCTTGCGGGTCCAAGCGGCGGATGAGCTGGGCGATTGAGCTGCGTCCTGGGGCCTTGCGCAAGCCCAGGGGCTTACACAGGAAGGGATTGGCTTGGGCAAAGCGGGCCACACCCCGCAGGGAGTCCACCCGGCACACAAAGGCCACCAGCACCAATGCCACCACCCCCCACAGCGGATAGCGCCGGTTCTGGTAGCGTGGATCGTCCAATGAGGCTAAGGCTTCGCGTAAGTTCATGCCTCTATCTAGCCTCAACCCTGAATAACGGTCAAGTCTGGAAGTCAACCTGAAATCCCAATTGCCCTCACCCCGAATGCGGTAGCTTGGTAGGGTCTATGGGAAAGAGCGCACGGAAACAGGCCTTGAAGTATTCGTCCAAGCCCAAGCCCAGCCCCTGGCCCTGGGTCATCGGCGGCGTTCTCGTGCTGGCGGTGGCGGTCTGGGGCTTCCTGCGCTGGCAGGGCCAGCAGGGGGTGCCCAGCCTCGAGAGCCTCATCGAGGAGGGCAAGCCGGCCCTCACGCAGGTGCAGAACCACCCGGACTACGGGCGCAGCCACGCCAACATCGGCGCCTCGCTGAGCTACGCCACCGACCCGCCCACCTCGGGGACGCACTGGTACAACTGGAGTGAGCCGGGCTTCTACACCCGCGGCGAGCCCCGGGAAAAGCTGGTGCACGCGCTCGAGCACGGCAACGTCGTGATCTACTACGACCAGCCCGGGGAGGAAGTGCTCAAGACCCTGCGGGTCTGGGCCGGCCGCTACCGGGGCCAGTGGGACGGGCTGGTGGTGGTGCCCAAGGCGGGTCTGGGCCAGACCGTCGAGCTCACCGCCTGGACCAAGCTGCTGCGGCTGGAGCGCTGGGACGCCGCCGCGGCTGCCGCCTTCATCGACGCCTACCGGGGCCGGGGGCCGGAGAACCCGGTGCGCTAGACGCTGAATGTTCGACGCTGATAGCTGATAGCTGATAGCTGAGCGCGGGTCGTACGTCGTACGCAATACGCAAGCCGCAAGACGCTACTTCTCCACCCCCCTTAGCAAGGGGGGCTAGGGGGGATACTCCCACACGTCACTAGCTCTTGGTCACCGGCCGCACGGCATGTGTAAGCTGGGGGTGAGTATGGCTCGAGTGCTGCTGGTCGATGACGACCCTTCCATCCACGAGGTGCTGGGGGCCTACCTGCGCCAGGAGGGGCACGAGGTGGTGGAGGCGCGCGACGGGGCCGAGGCGCTGGCCCGGCTGGGCGCGGCCGACCTGCTGATCCTGGACCTGATGCTGCCGAAGGTGGGCGGGCTCGAGGTGGCCCGGGAGGCGCGGCGGGACTACCCCGACCTCCCCGTCCTGATGCTCACCGCCAAGGGCGAGGAGGAGGAGCGCATCGAGGGCCTCGATCTCGGCGCCGACGACTACGTGACCAAGCCTTTCAGCCCGCGCGAGGTAGTGGCACGGGTGCGGGCGCTGTTGCGACGCCGGGGGCTGCGCGACGAACTCGCCTTCGGGGCCCTCACCCTCAAGCCCGCCGAGCGCGTAGCCCTGCTGAACGGGGCTCCCCTACCGCTGTCGCGGCTGGAGTTCGACCTGCTGCTCACCCTGGCCCAGCACCCCGGGCTGGTGTGGAGCCGGGCGCGGCTGCTCGAGCGGGTGTGGGGCGGGGACTTCCCCGGCGTAGATCGCGTGGTGGACGTGCACATCGCGGGCCTGCGCCGGAAGCTGGGCGAGGACAGCGACAACCCCCGCTACATCGAGACGGTGCGCGGGGTGGGCTACCGCTTCCGGGAGGAATAATGTTCACGCGGCTGTTCCTGACCCACCTGCTGGCGGCGCTGGTGGCGCTGGTGGCCTTGCTGGGCTTCGCGGAGTGGCTGGCCCCGCGCTTTTACCAGAGCCACATCGAGCAGATGGTGGCGGCCATCGGGCCGCAGGGCCACGAGCTGCACGCCGACCTCGAGCGCGGCCTGCGCTCGACCCTCACCGCCGCCTGGCTGGCCTCGCTGCCGCTGGCCGGGCTGCTGGCGGCGGGCACGGCCTGGGTGGTCTCGAGGCGGGTCAGCCAGGGGGTGCGGCTGCTGGCCCATGGCAGCCGTAGCATCGCGCAGGGGCACTACCACGACCGCCTGCCGGTGCACGGCCGCGACGAGCTGGCCTCTCTCGCCCAGGACTTCAACCGCATGGCCGAGGCGCTGGAGAGGGTCGAGCAGAGCCGCGTCGAGCTCATCGGCTCCGTCGCCCACGAGCTGCGCACGCCCCTGGCCGGGCTGCAGGGCTACGCCGAGGCCCTGGCCGACGGGGTGCTACCGCCCGAGCAGGCCGCCGGGCGCATCAGCCACGAGGTGCGGGCCATGCGTCGCCTGGTCGAGGATTTGTCGCTGGTCTCGAGGGTCGAGGCGAGAGCGGTGGAGATTCGCCCGCAGGCGCTCGACCCCGCCGCGGCCCTGAGGCGGGCGGCCGAACGCTTCGAGCTGGTGTTCGCGGAACAGGGGGTGGCCCTGCGGCTCGAGCCCTGTGGGCCGCTGCCGGCGGTGTGGGGCGATCCCGAGCGCCTGCAGCAGGTGCTCTCCAACCTGCTCGCCAACGCCCTGCGCCACACCCCGCCCGGCGGGGAGGTGGGGCTGAAGGCCGAGCCGGCGCGGGGCGGGGTGCGCTTCAGCGTGCGCGACACCGGCCCTGGCATACCCCCCGAGCACCAGGCGCGGGTCTTCGAGCGCTTCTACCGCGTGGACTCGGCCCGCAGCCGGCAGGACGGCGGAAGCGGGGTAGGCCTGACCATCGCCAAGGGCCTGGTCGAGGCTATGGGGGGAACGATGGGCCTCGAGAGCGAGGTCGGGCGCGGCAGCACCTTCTGGTTCACGCTGCCGCCAGCCCGGTCCTGAGCCCTGTCGCGCTCTTCCTCGCGCTGCGCCTGATCCGGTGGGAAGGGGCGCCCTAAAGCGTCACGAAGGGCTCGAGCCGCCCTTTGACGAGGGCCAGCACCCGGTAGGGCTGGGTCTTGGGGCCGGGCATCCCCGGCGTGCCCGAGGGCATGCCCGGCAGGGCGATCCCGTCGATCCTGGGTCGCTCGCGCAGCAGCTTCTGGAGGGCGGCCAGCGGGACGTGCCCCTCCACCGTGTAGCCCGCGAGGCGCATGGTGTGGCAGCTCTGGGCCTCGGGCGGGATCCCGTAGCGGCGCTTGAGGGGGCTGAGGTCGTCCTGCAGCACCACCTTCACCAGGGCGCCCTGCGCCTGGAGGAACTTCACGTACTCCCCGCAGCAGCCGCAGGTGGGCGACTTGTAGAGGGTGGCCTCGAGGCCCTTCAGGGCACTCCCCTGCTGCGCCAGGGCTCCGCCGGCCAGGCCCAGGGCGAGGCCGCCGAGCATCTTCAGCGCTCGTCTTCGGTCGGGTTGATGGGTCATAAGCTTCCTCTCCGACAGAGGCTAATGCCTTGGTGTTAAGCCTTTGTAAACCCGGTAGTTTCAGCCGGCACTCAAGGCAACTTCAGGCGGGGGGGCTAAAGTTGAACCTCCTTCGACCCGCCGGCTCGAGCTTTAACTCTGCCTCTCGTCGTCCGGAATTGCCAGCCGGATCAGGGCCGAAAGGCCGAATTTCAGGAGGTCCAGCCATGCAGCACAGCAGCCAGCACCACACCCACGGCACCACCGGCATGAGCCCCGCCATGCAGGCTTGCATCGAGGCCTGCGGGGAGTGCCACGACGTATGCCTCACCACCGTTCAACACTGCCTGCAGCACGGCGGCCAGCACGTCGAGCCCGCCCACATGACCATTATGATGGACTGTGTACAGATTTGCGAGACGGCCAAGGACTTCATGCTGCGGGGCTCGCGGCTCCACGCCCAGGTCTGCCGGGCCTGTGCCGAGGTCTGCGAGGCGTGCGCCCAGAGCTGCGAGGCCATCGATGACCCCGACGGCGCGATGAGGGCCTGTGCCGACGCCTGCCGCCGCTGCGCCCAGGAGTGCCGCCGCATGGCCCAGGCCGCCTGATGCCCGCCCCCTCGAGCCCCCGGCCACGGCCGGGGGTTGCCCTTTGCACAGGCTTAACACTCCACGCGCAGGCTAAAGCAGGAGGCGTTATGAACCGACGCGAACTGTTGAAGTACGGAGCCCTGGGCCTGGCGGGCAGCTACGCGCTCTCGAGGCTTACCGCCCTCGCCCAGGCGTCCTTTCCCCAGCCCCGCACGCTCGAGGTGCGCCGGGCGGGCGGCGTGGTAGAGGCGCAGATTGCTGCTCGACAAAGCAATCTCACCATGGGCGGCAAACCCGTCCAACTGCTGACCTACGGTGGCTTCCCCGGCCCTACCCTGCGCCTGCGCGAGGGCGAGACGGTGCGGCTCAACTTCACCAACAACCTCCCCGAGGCCACCAACCTGCACCTGCACGGCTTGCACGTGCCCCCGAGCGTGGACGACCCGCTGGCCCTGGTCCAGCCCGGCGAGAGCCGCCTGTACGAGTTCACCGTCCCTAAGGGCTCAGCGGGGACTTACTGGTACCACCCCCACGTCCACGGCCGGGTGGCCCCACAGCTCTACGCGGGGCTGGCGGGCCTGCTGGTGGTGGAAGGGCCGCTCGATGCCCTGCCCGAGTTGAAGGGGGCCGAGGAACACCTCCTGGTGCTCAAAGACTGGCTGTTCTCCGGCAACCGGATCCCGGCCTGGACCCACATGGACTGGATGAACGGCCGGGAGGGCAACCTGCTCACCGTCAACGCCGCCGTGCGCCCGACCCTGCGTGCTCAGAAAGCCACCCTGCGCCTGCGGCTCCTGAACGCCAGCAACGCCCGCTACTACCGGCTGGCGTTGGAAAACCATCCCCTCTACCTCATCGCCACCGACGGCGGCTTCCTCGAGAAGCCGGTCGAGCTCACCGAGCTCCTGCTGGCCCCCGGCGAACGGGCCGAGGTGCTCGTGCGCCTGAGCCGGCCTGGCAACTACCGGCTGCAGGCCCTCCCCTACGACCGCGGCGCGATGATGATGCAGGGCGGCATGATGGGCGACCAGGGGATGGGGATGATGGACCACGGGATGATGGACCACGGCAGCAGGGGGGGCATGGGCGACACGGGGATGATGGGCTCCATGATGGGCATGGGGGCCACCCGCCTCGAGACCCTGCTCACCGTGGTGGCCCCGGCCAGCCCCAAGCCCCTGCCGCTGCCGGCCTCGCTGGCCCCCGTCGAACGGCTCGAGCCCGCCAGGGCTACCGCTACCCGCCGCTTCGAGCTAGGCGAGCGAATGATGCAGGCCGAGTTCTTCATCAACGGCCAAATGTTCGACCCGGCCCGGGTAGATGTGCGGGCCCAATTGGGAAGCCTCGAGGTCTGGGAGCTGGTTAACAAAACCGACATGGATCACCCCTTCCACCTGCACACCTATCCCTTCCAGGTGCTCTCGCGGGGCGGCAAGCCGGCGCCCTACCGGGCCTGGAAGGACACCGTGAACCTGCGCAAGAACGAGACCGTACGGATCGCGGTGCCCCTGCGCGACTTCAGCGGGGTCACTGTCTACCACTGCCATATCGTCGAGCACGAAGACCGGGGAATGATGGGGATCTTGCAGGTGAAGGGATGAGGAGGTAAATGTGTCGAACTACGCGATGAAAACCATTTTGTCGGGTGACTTGATCGAGGTCAGGACCCGAGCTGTGGAAGCGCTGAAAGCCCAGGGCTTTGGCATTCTGAGTGAGATTGACGTACAAAAGACCCTGAAGGAGAAGCTGGGCCTGGAGTACGAGCCGTACCTGATCCTGGGAGCCTGCAACCCCAACCTGGCCCGGCAGGCCCTAGATACAGACCGTGACATCGGGCTGTTGCTGCCCTGCAACGTGGTGCTACGCCAGCTCGAGGGGGAGGTTGAGGTCAGCATCCTCGACCCCGAGGCAATGTTTAGCTTAACTGAAGAAGCCACCCGGCGACAGCTCGAGCCCTTGGCCCAAGAGGCCCGTGTCCGTTTGAGCCGTGCTCTGCAAACTCTAGAGGAGGCCCCCTAGAGTCGAGCCGGAGTAAGCCGAGGCAGATGCGCAAAGTTCGGCTGGCGCTGTGGATTGTCCTGCTGGCAGAGGACCGGGGGATGATGGGGGTGCTCGAAGTTCGGGGTTAGAAGGAGGGGACTGTGATGGGTTGGTGTCCTTGGTGTTCTTACGGCTACGGCATGATGGGCGGCTGGGGTTGGCTGGGCCTGCTGGCCCAATTAGCCGTCCTAGTGCTGCTGATCTACCTGCTGGTGCGGGCCCTCTCCCGTCCATCGAGGGAGGGGCGGGACCGCGCCCTGGAGATTCTGCGGGAACGTTATGCCAAAGGCGAGATCGACAAGGATACTTTCGAGCGCATGAAGCGCGACCTGAACGAGTAAGAGGAGGTGCGTTGTGAAACGCGGACAGTTCTGGCTAGCGATCGTAGGCCTGGCCGTGCTGGGGTTAGCCCTTACCCAGGGCATGTGGGGCAATCCGGGCATGATGCAGGGCTATGGGTACGGCCCGGGAATGATGGGTGGGATGATGGGCGGAGGTATGGGCATGATGAGCTTTCATCCCGCCCAGGCTCAGCCCATCCCCCCAGCCGAAGCCAGGGCTCGGCTCGAGTCCTTCGCTCAACGCTTTAGCTCCGAGGCCAAGCTTAAGGATTTCATGAGCTTCAGCGAGAACTACTACGCCCAGGTAGTCGATGCCAAGGGCAACGGCCTGGTAGAGATCCTGGCCGACCGCTATACCGGCAACGTCTATCTCGAGCCCGGCCCCAACATGATGTGGAACACCCGCTTGGGTATGGGCTATGGCATGATGCAGGGCCAGCCTACAGCCACGCGCTACGACAAGGCTGCCGCGCAAAAACTGGCCAGGCAATTTCTCAAGGGCTACTTGCCGGGAGCCACAGTCATGGAGGGTCAGGCTTTCAGCGGTTATTACACCTTTGATTTTGGCCGCAAAGCGGTCGAGGGGATGCTCTCGGTGAGCGCCTACACTGGTGAGGTCTGGGTGCACACCTGGCACGGGATTTTCCTGGGAGAGTAGCAACGGTGCATACCGATCCGGGCTTTGTTTGATCGAAGGGGAGAAGTTAGGATTGTCCTCCGAGGATAAGCCATGGAATTCACCGAACTTTCGCTGGGTTAGTACGTTGCCAGCCTCAAAGCTGGCAAAGACAAAGTGCGCGACCGCGCGGCCTTCCTCGAGCGCTGCGCGCGCATGTACCAGACCCCCAGCCTCGCCGGTTTCCCGATGGTGGGGCTGGGCGGCAGTTGCGGCAAGCCCACCTTCCTCCTGCCTTTCGCCGTCCGCTTCGATCTGGACAAGGTGCTGGCGCTCGAGGCGTGGTTTCGCCGAGCGAAGTGAGGGGTGGCCGTGGCCGAGCGCTTCAGCATGTACGTGGAGTACGGGGCCTACCCCCATCGCAAGCGGCCCGACGACACGGAGCTCGCTGCCGTGCAGGAATGGACTAATGCCACGCTGGTCTTTCTGCGGTCTTCTTATGGGCGCAAGGAAAAGCTACTCACCGCGATGCCTGAAGCCTTGAAGCCCTGACTAACGTCCCTGCCTCTTTATTCGCGGGAAACTTCGGAGGGGATTGACCTTTTGCATGGTTCAAACTATCCTGATTTCACATTCCCCCCCCACCTGGGGAGGGATATACGGCGCCTAAACTGGCTGCCACCCGGAGGGTAACGATGGAACATAGGGCGCATCAAACCACGGCGGTCCTCGAGGTTGCCCTCAGGAATTGCCACGACGGCTCGGAGTACGCCGACCTCGAGCGGCAGTTCGCCCGGCTGGAAGGCGTTCAGCAGGTCCACCTCGACCGCACCCGGGGCGTCGCCCACCTCGCCTACGACCCCGCGGTGACGAGCGCCCAGCGGCTCGAGGCCGAGATCGAGCAAAGGGGCTACGCCTGCGACTGCGCCGACTGCGCCCCCTCCGAGGCCCAGCCCGGGCACCCCAGCGTGGGCTCGGAGGGCCACGACCACGCCCACCACGACCACGCCGCCGTGCGGCACCAGGAGCACGCGGGCCACGAGGGGCACGACAAACACGCCGGGCACGGGGCCGCGATGGTGAACGACATGCTGCGGCGCTTCGTGGTGTCGCTGCTGCTGACCCTGCCCGTCGTGATCTTCTCGCCCATCGGCGGGGCGCTGGGCTTCCCCGACATGCCGCCCTTCGGCCTTTCGATGGGGCTGTGGGGCTTCCTGCTGGCGACCCCGGTGGTGTGGTGGGGCGGCTGGCCCTTCATTAGCGCGGCCTGGCGGGCCCTGCGGCGGGGCGAGGCCAACATGATGACCCTGATCGCCACGGGCATCTTGGTCTCCTACACCTACTCGCTGGGGGCCACTTTCCTCTTCAAGGGCGAGGTGTTCTACGAGGCGGCCGCGATGCTTACCACCTTCAGCCTGGCGGGGCACTGGCTCGAGATGCGCTCGCGCTTCGCCACCGGGCGAGCGGTGGAGGCCCTGCTCAAGCTGGCCCCCGCGACGGCCCGGGTCCGACGCGGGGGGCAAGAAGTAGAGATCCCGCTCGAGGAAGTGGTGGTGGGCGACGAGGTGGTGGTCAAGCCGGGTGAGAAGATCCCGGTGGATGGGGTAGTGGTCTCGGGCCAGAGCTACGTGGACGAATCCATGATCACCGGCGAGCCCATCCCCGTGCTCAAATCCGAGGGGGCCAAAGTCATCGGGGGAACCCTCAACCAAAACGGGGCCTTCACCTTCCGGGCCACCGCCGTGGGGGCCGATACGGCCCTTGCGCGCATCGTGCAGATGGTGCAAAACGCTCAGGCTTCCAAAGCCCCGGCCCAGCGCCTGGCCGACCTGGCCGGGAAGTACCTGGTGTTCATCGCGCTGGGCTCGGGCGTGCTCACCTTCCTCTTCTGGTACTTCCTGGGAGGACAGGGGCTGGTCTTCGCCCTCACCGTGGCGGTCTCGGCGGTGGTGATCGCCTGCCCCGACGCGCTGGCCCTGGCGACGCCGACCGCGATCACCGTGGGGGTGGGGGTGGCGGCCCGGGAGGGCGTACTGTTCAAGAACGCGACCGCGCTCGAGGCCACCGCCGCCATCGACACGGTGGTCTTCGACAAGACCGGCACCCTCACCGAGGGCAAGCCCGCGGTAACCGACCTCGAGCCCATCGCCCCCTTCACCCCCGAAGAGCTGCTGGCCCTCGCTGCCTCCGCCGACCAGCCCTCGCAGCACCCCCTGGCCGAGGCCATCGTGCGGGCGGCCGAGGAGCGTGGCGTGGGCGTGCAACCCCCCGACGCCTTCGATTCTGTCCCCGGGCACGGTGTGGTGGCCCAGGTTAAGGGGCGCACGGTGCTCATCGGCAACCGGAGGCTCATGGACCGGGAAGGCGTCGAGGTGGGCCAACTGGAAGAACGGGTGTCCCGGCTGGCCGCCGAGGGCAAGACCGCCATGTACGTGGCGGTGGACGGCCAGCCCGCAGGGGTGGTCGCGGTGGCCGACGTGGTCCGTGAGTCCGCCCGCAAAGCGGTGCAGGCGCTGCACCGCATGGGTATCCAGACCGTGATGCTCACCGGCGACAACCGCCGCACCGCCGAGGCCGTGGCCCGCCAGTTGGGCATAGACACGGTAATCGCCGAGGTTTTACCCGAGGACAAAGCGGCTAAGGTGAAAGAGCTCCAGGCCCAGGGGCGCAAGGTGGCCATGGTCGGCGACGGGGTCAACGACGCCCCCGCCCTGGCCGAGGCCGACGTAGGCATCGCTATCGGGGCCGGCACCGACGTGGCCGTGGAGACCGCCGACGTGGTGCTGGTAAGGAACGACCCCGCCGATGTCGCCAAGGCCATTCAACTAGCCCGCAAGGTACGCGGGAAGATCAAGCAGAACCTCTTCTGGGCGGCCATCTACAACGTGCTGGCCATCCCCGTTGCGGCGGGAGCGCTCTACAACAGCTACGGTATCCTGTTGCGGCCGGAGTGGGCAGCGCTGCTGATGAGCGCTTCCACCGTGATCGTGACGGTGAACGCGCTGCTGCTGGGGGTGGGGTCGCGGCAGCGCTTTACACGGGCTTAACACAAATTCGCCACCATCGTGCAGGAAGATGATGCGAACAATCCTGGCACTTACACTCGCGCTCGGCTTGGCCCTGGCCCAGACCGACCACTCGCAACACGGGGGCATGGCCATGCAGAGCATGGCCGTGCTGGAAAAGCTCACCGGTAAGGATTTCGACATCGCCTACATGTCGATGATGATTGCCCACCACCGGGGCGCGGTGGAGATGGCCCAGGCGGTGCTCAAGGTCTCGAAGGACGCCCGCATCCGCAAAGCAGCCCAGGAGATCATCGCCGTGCAGAACAAGGAGATTGGCCAGCTTACGGCCTGGCTCAAAGCTTGGTACGGGGTGGCGCCCTCCCGGATGTACATGGACATGATGAAAAGCGATATGAAGCCCATGATGGACACGGCCATAATGAGCATGCAAGCCATGCCGGGGCATGCCATGCCGGTAGACCGGGCTTTTTTAGAGGGGATGATCCCCCATCACCAAGACGCCATCGACATGTCCGAGCTGGCCCTGAAGAAGGCCACCAAGCCTGAGCTCAAGAAGTTCGCCCAGCAAGTCATCGCCGTGCAGCGCCGCGAGATCGAGCAGTATCGGGAGTGGCTAAAGTCCCTTTGAAGCCACCTGCCGCGCTAACCCCACCCCTCCCTGGGTGGGGTTGACTTTATCTCCAGCGAAGCCTAGAATCTACAAACCACCTTACCCAAATCAGGCACTGCAGTTATGTTTAGAGCATGAACCGCCGTGCTTACCCATCGGACGTCCGTGATGAGGAATGGGCTCTGGTGCTGCCCTATTTGACCCTCGCCCCGCTGGAAGCACCCCAGCGCAAGTACGACCTGCGCGAAGTGTTCAACGCCCTGCGCTGGATGGTTCGAACCGGTGCTCAGTGGGACTACCTGCCCCACGACTTCCCACCCCCCCATATCGTTCAGGCGCAAGCCTACCGCTGGATGAACCGGGGGGTCTTCGAAGACCTGGTACACGACCTGCGCATGACCCTGCGAATGCTCCAGGGCAAAGCCGCCCATCCCAGCGCTGCCATCTACGATGCTCGCACCCTACAGTCCACCCCGCAAAGTGGGGAGCGGGCCGGATACGATGGGTACAAACGACGCAAGGGAAGCAAAGTTCACCTGGCGGTAGATACCCTGGGGCATCTGCTGGCCCTGGTAGTAACGGCGGCCAGTGAACAGGAACGGGCCCAGGTGGGAGCCCTCAGTCAACAGGTGCAGGAAGTGACGGGGGAGCAGGTGGAAGTGGCCTTTGTGGATCAGGGTTACACTGGGGAGGAAGCGGCACAAGCGGCAGAGGCGGAAGGCATCGCCCTGTGTGTGGTCAAGGTGGAAGGGGCCAAACGAGGATTCGTGCTGCTGCCGAAGCGTTGGGTGGTGGAACGTTCGTTTGCCTGGACATCCCGGTTTCGCAGGCTGGCGCGAGACTATGAGCGGCTGGCTGAGACCTTGCGAGGTTGGCACTGGTTGGCTTTTTCGATTCTGATGACAGCGAAAACTGTGGAGCTTTTACGAACAGCTAGTTAGCAGGCTCTAAGCTGGAAATGTACCCCTCCCCTGGAGGGGGTGGAGGCGAAAGATGAGCATTGAACTCAAAATCGAAGGCATGAGCTGCGGCCACTGCAAGATGAGCGTCGAGAAGGCCCTTAAGAGTGTGCCGGGCGTGGAGAAGGTGGAGGTCTTCCTGCAGGAGGGCCGGGCCATCGTCGAGGGCAACGCTCCTGTGGACCGGCTCATCAACGCGGTGCAGGAAGAGGGCTATACAGCCTCAGTCCGTCCGTGATCCAGAGGGAGGGAATGTGAACCCCATCGCCGAGCACACCCTGCACCTTGATCCCAAGGTTCGGCAGGAGGCGCGCAACCGGCTGCTTTCGGCCAAGGGGCACCTCGAGGGCATCCTCAAGATGCTGGAGGGCGAGCCCTACTGTGTGGACGTGCTCAAGCAGATCAAGGCCGTGCAGGGTGCCTTGGACAAGGTGGGTGACCTGGTCTTGAAGAGCCACCTCGAGCAGCACGTGGCCAGCGCAGCCCAGCGCGGCGACACCGACGAGTTGGTGGCCGAGTTGATGGAAGTGCTGAAGTACCGCTAATGAGGTCGTAGGCTAAACGCAAGACGCAAAACGCGGGGTTGCCATGCGCCCCACGTCGTACGCCGTACGATTTGCATCTTGCGTAGGACGTAAGACATACGACCCGAACAACCGAATGGGGTGAAGCGGATGACCAAAGAGTTGCAGATCGGCGTCGAGGGCATGACCTGCGCCGCCTGCGTGAACCGGGTGGAGCGCGGGCTGAAGAAGGTCGAGGGGGTCGAGGCGGCCTCGGTCAACCTGGCAACCGAACGCGCTACGGTCGCCTACGACCCCGCTACCACCACTCCACAGGCCCTGATTGAGAAGATCCAGGAGGTGGGCTACACCCCGGTGGTGGCCGAGGTTGAATTGGGCGTCACGGGCATGACCTGTGCGGCCTGCGTGGGGCGGGTCGAGCGCGCTTTGAAGAAGCTCGACGGGGTGCTCGAGGCGAGCGTTAACCTCGCCACCGAGCGGGCCACGGTGCGCTACCTCCCGGCCAGCACCGGCCTGGCCCAGTTCAAGCGGGCCATCCGCGACGCCGGGTACGGCGTGCTCGAGTTGGGGAAGGGCCAGAACCGCGCCGACCTCGAGCGCGAAGCCCGCGCCAAGGAGATCGCCAACCTGCGCCGCGCGGTGCTCTTGGCCGCCGCCTTCGCCCTCCCGCTCTTCCTCATCGCCATGCTGCCCATGCTCTTCCCGCCTGTCGAGGAATGGCTGATGCGCACCTTCGGGCACGGCGTCATGGCCGCACTCTCCTGGGTGATGCTGGCCCTGGCGACCCCGGTGCAGTTCGGCCCCGGCCTGCGCTTTTACCGCCACGGCTGGAAAGCCCTGCGCTCGGGCTCGCCCGACATGAACAGCCTGGTGATGATCGGCACCAGCGCGGCCTACTTCTATAGCCTGGCGGTGGTGCTCTTCCCCGGCCTCTTCCCCCCGCAGGCCCGCCACGTCTACTTCGAGGCGGCGGGGGTGGTGATCACGCTGATCCTCTTGGGCAAGTACCTCGAGGCCCTCGCCAAAGGCCGCACCTCCGAGGCCATGCAGCGGCTGCTCTCGCTGCAGGCTAATACCAACTCTACGACGAGGTGACACATAAAGCCTCTTGAATCCAAGGCCAAAAGCAAAGCCGCTTGACCCTAGTTGGATCAGCCGCAAGCTGGGTGAGGAACTCCTCGGCAGCCAGGCGTTTGTGTTCCAGCGAAGGGTACACTTTGCCTTCAATGGCCCGCCTGACCTCCTCAAACACCCGCTCGGCAGGATTGAGCTCGGGCGAATAGGCCGGTTGAAGGATACGACTCCCCGCTAGCTCGGATAGGCTACGACCCCGATGAACCCCCGCCCCATCCCAAACGTTGATGGCTAACCCCCATTGCTCCAGCACCGGTTTGAGGTGTTCTTGCTTCAGGCGGGGAATCCAACCCCACCTCAACTGACCGATGGCCGGTATCACCGCCAGCAGCAGGTAGGCATACTGGTATGCCCGCTGTACCGTTTGAACGACCTTCACCCCCCGAGGCGCCAGCACCCGTCGAACTTGACCCAGCAGTCCCAACCGCAGCTCATCGCTAAACCCAATCCGGCCCAGAGCCTCCCCCAGGGTCTGACCCCCTCGGTGGAGCTGCTCGGCTATCAGGGCTTTGAGCCCCCCTTTTTCCAGCGCGCTTGCGCTGCCGCATCGGCCTTGGCAGCACTCGGTCGCGGTACTTTGGGGTGAATCTTCCATCGAGCCATCAGCCCATAGAGGCCTTTATAGCTGTACTGCACCCCAAAGCGTTGTTGCACCCACTGCCGCGCTTCTTCGTAGGTGCGAAAGCTTCCTTGGGCACTCTCGGCTCGCAGTTCCAGTTGTTGGTCTTGATCCAACCAGGCTCGACTGACCTTGACCCCCCAGCCCGGTACGCGCTTCAACACCTCCTGCAATCCCCCGGCCCGATACCAAGCCAGCCACCGGTTGAGGGTTTTACGTCCAATCCCCACTTCTTTGGCCGCATCCTGTGCAGCTTTGCCTCGACGTACCAGCCACATCGCCTGCAGCCGTTTACGTCGTTCCAGGTGCTTCTCCCGTCTATACTGTGCCTCCAGCTCCTCTGCGCTTTCAGTCCAATCGATTGGGGCAATCCTACGACCCATTCCCCAATCCTACTATAGGTGTCACCTCGAGGGAGATTTGGTATAAGACCGCCCGGGTGGTAGAGGGAAGCACCGAGCGGGAAATCCCCGTGGACGAGGTCCTGCCCGGCGACCTGATTGCAGTGCGCCCTGGTGAGAAGATCCCGGTGGATGGGGTGGTGGTCTCGGGCCAGAGCTACGTGGACGAATCCATGATCACCGGCGAGCCCATCCCCGTGCTCAAATCCGAGGGGGCCAAAGTCATCGGGGGAACCCTCAACCAAAACGGGGCCTTTACCTTCCAGGCTACCGCCGTGGGCGAGGGTACGGTGCTGGCCCAGATCATCAAGCTGGTCGAGGCGGCCCAGGGCTCTAAGCCCGCCATCCAGAACCTGGCCGACCGGGTGGTGGCGGTGTTTACCCCCATCGTGCTGGGCATCGCCCTGCTCACCGCGGGGGTGTGGCTGCTCTTCGGCGGAGAAAACGCCCTGACCTTCGCGCTGGTCAACACCGTGGCGGTACTGATTATCGCCTGCCCTTGCGCGATGGGCCTGGCGACCCCGGTGAGCGTGATGGTGGGCACCGGCAAGGCCGCCGAGATGGGGGTGCTCTTCCGCAAGGGCGAGGCCCTGCAAACCCTGCAGGAGGCCCAGGTGATCGCCCTCGACAAGACCGGCACCCTCACCCAGGGCAAGCCGGAGCTCACCGATTTGCAAGCCCTTGAGGGCTTCGACGAAGCCGAGCTGCTGCGCTTGGTAGCTTCCTTAGAGAAAAGTTCGGAGCACCCCGTGGCACAGGCCATCGTCAAGGCCGCGCAGGGGCGGGGCTTAGAGCTGAGCGAGCCCGTAGACTTTGAGGCGCTTCCCGGCTACGGGGTGGGTGGGCAGGTGGGGATTTACCGGGTGGAGGTGGGCGCCGACCGCTACATGGCGCGGCTGGGGCTGGACGTGTCGGCCTTCGGCGCCGAGGCGGCCCGGCTGGCCGACGAGGGCAAGACCCCCCTCTACGCCGCCGTTAACGGGAAGCTGGCGGCCATCCTGGCCGTGGCCGACCCCATCAAGGAAGGAACCCCCGAGGCCATCGCCGCCTTGCACCGCCAAGGTCTCAAGGTGGCCATGATCACCGGCGACCACCGGCGCACCGCCCAGGCTATCGCCCGCCAGCTCGGCATCGACGAGGTGCTGGCCGAGGTCTTGCCCGCGGGCAAGGCCGACGCGGTAAAAGAACTTCAAGCCCAGGGCTACAAAGTGGCCTTCGTGGGCGACGGCATCAACGACGCCCCGGCCCTGGCCCAGGCTGACGTGGGCATCGCCATCGGCACCGGGACCGACGTCGCCCTCGAGACCGCCGACGTGATTCTGATCTCGGGCGACCTGCGCGGGGTACCGGGCGCCATCGCGCTCTCGAGGGCCACCCTCAAGAACATCCGGCTCAACCTCTTCTGGGCCTTCGCCTACAACATCGTGCTGATCCCGGTGGCCGCGGGTGTGCTCTACCCCTTCACGGGCTGGCTGCTCTCGCCGGTGCTGGCCGGGGCGGCGATGGGCCTCTCTTCGGTGTTCGTGCTCTCCAACGCGCTCAGGTTGCGTAGGTTTCGGCCCCCGTTTGGGACCAAGATTCCATCCGAGCCGGTGGCCGTTCAAGCGGTTCCCGCCTGACCCTGGGCACCCTCCAAAGACCCCTGCCTTATCTGGCCTCCCCTCACTTCGCTCGGCGAAACTACGCCACCCCACCCCGCTACCCCGCCTATCGGCGGCGAAAGCTGCTTTGCCCGTAGGGCAAACATGTCTTGTAGCGTCTCGCGGCGAAAGCTGCTTTGCCCGTTAGGCAAACACGTCTTGTAGCATCTCGCTCCGCTCGGCGAAACTACGCCACCCCTCGCTCCGCTCGGCGAAACTACGCCTCGAGCGCTATCCCCGGAGCTTTCAGCTGGGCGAACTGCCGCTCGAGGCCGCAGGTTAGGGCACCGGATTGGGTTGGTGTGGGTGGGTCCGCAGTGCACCCAAAGAAGGCTAACACCGGTCTTAATAACGTAGCGGCATAGAATGGGCTTGTGAAGCTGGCCGGTCGTTATCGCCTGGAAACCCCGCTTGGCCAAGGCGGCATGGCCGAGGTGTGGCGTGCCTACGACGAGCGGGTGGGGCGGGCGGTAGCGGTGAAAATCCTACACGCCTACGTCCACCCCAACGAGCGGGCCCGCTTCTTCCAAGAAGCCAAGGCTCTCTCCCGGCTATCCCACCGCGGGGTGGTGCAGGTCTACGACCTAGGTGAAGAAGAGGGCAAAACCTACTTCGTGATGGAACTCGTCGAGGGAGGCAGCTTTGACCGCTTGGGCCCCTTCGAGGACGGCCCGGAGGGGTTGCGGCTTTTAGAGGCAGCTCTGGAGGTACTGGATGCCCTCGAGCACCTACATCGTCGGGGGGTCATTCACCGCGACCTCACCCCGCGCAACATCCTGCTCACCACCGAGGGCAACCCTAAGGTGATGGACTTCGGGCTGGCCTATCTGCTCCAGGAGAGCCGCCACCTGACCCGCACCGGTTACACCCTGGGCACCCCGCAGTACATGGCCCCCGAGCAGGCCAAGGGCCTGCCGCTGGGCCCCAGGCCGTTTTGCTGGAAGCTGAGGGTGCGGCCATCGGGGGCGTCGGCGTAGGCGGCGAAGGTGAGGGTTTTGCCCGGAATCACCGGGGTGGCCCAGGACAGGTTTAGCGGGCTTTCGGCGTTGTTGGAGGCAATCAGGAAGAGCGAGCGGGCCTCGAGGTTCACGTAAAGCTGCCTCGAGCGCAGGGTCAGGCCGCCGGGGTTGGTCAGGTTCACGCTCAAGGCCCCGGTGCCGATGGGGGCCACCCCCACGGTCAGGCTGGTGCTCTCCCCAGGGTCGAGCGAGACCACCCGACTGCCGTAGGCCAGAAAGGCCTCGGGGGTGCCGGGCGCACCGGCTGCATGCCGCCATTGCAGGGCATACACCCGGCCCTGCACGCTGCCGGTGCCATTCCAGGCCGTGCTCAGGGTGTAGGCCGGACCCTGGCCGGGAAAGAGGGCCTGCAGGTTGTAACCGGGGGGCACAAACTGGGTCGGCTTGGCCTGGGGCGCCCCAAACACCACCTGCACCCCGGTGTTGGCGGGGTTGGGAAAGGTGATGCCGCTGCCCGATTGGGGCAGCAGGGTGCCGCTCAGGCTGGCGGTCTGCTCGGCGGGAGCCCCGCCCAGGCTGGTGAAGAGCAACAAAAGGGGGTCGGGCCAGCTCAGGCCCAAAAAGGTGTGCTCCTGGGTAGCGGCGGGCCGCACGGTGAGGTCGTAGGGGGGCCGAACCCCGCTCAGGCTAAAGCGGCCCTCGGCGTCGGTGTTCACACACCGGCTGCCCCGGCAGACCGGCACACCCGCCAGCGGCTGCCCGAAGCGGTTCCTGGCCTGGCCGCTCACGGTTATCTGGCCGCTGGCCGAAACCCCCAGGGTGAGGGGGCGCTCGCGCTTGAGCACCTGGCCGCCTACGCTGGCCGTAGCCCGCACCAGCAGGGTGTACTCGCCCGCGGCCAGCTCGCCGGAGGGGTTCAGGGTTAGGGTGCTGCTGCTCTGGATGGGGTTTTGGCTAAAGCTAGCGCTGACGCCCAGGGTGCTGGGAACGCGCACCAGCGAAAGCTGCACCTCGGCGTCGAAGCCGCCGGTTTTTTCCAGCGTGACCTCGAGGCTCCCGGTGGTACCGGCCTCGAGGTTGAGGGTGCCGGTCGAAAGGGCAATCTGAAAGTCGCCTACCACGGGCGGGGGTGGGGGTGTGGGGTTTCCACCCGCACAGCCCGCAATCAGCAGCAAAGAAAGCAAGCGGTAGCGCATCGGTTCCTCCTAGTTGATGCAGGGCGGCAGCCGGAAGTCCTGCGTGGCGACCGTGGGGCGGGCCGGGGGGCCGGCGTTGCCGTCGGTGAGCTCGAGGAAAAGTCGGAAGCGCAACCCACAGGTAGCCCCGGGGTAGAGCGAGGTCAGGTTGGTGATTGTCACCGTGGGCAGGTCGGTGCCGCCGCTGGTAAAACTGACGTTTCCTGAACCGCCCGGTACGTTCTGCAGCGTGCCGGAGATGGGGTTGCCGCTGCCGTCCAGCCGCTGGATTTTCCAGGTGTAGGTAAGGGTCTCGTTTTCGTTGTCCTGCACCCAGCCCTTAAGGGCAATCTGGGTGTAGCCGACCTCGGGGTTGACCCCGGCGGGCTGGGTGATGGAGGCGTTGGGCGGGTAGTTGGTGGGAGCCGGGCTTACGCTAATGTTCACCGTGGCGCTCCCCTTCTTGCCCCGGGCGTTGCTGACCTCCAGGGTCAAGGTGCGGGAGGCCGTGCTGCTGCTAAGGGTTACGGTGGGGTTGCCGCAGGCGTTGGTGGGCAGAGTGTCAGCGGCCACACTGCTCCTCCAGACCGCATTGGCGCAGTTCTGGGTGGTAAGGCTGGGGTCGAGCCAGCTCCCCTGCAGGAGCACCGTCTGCCCGGCATAGAAGCTCTGACCCGGCTTGGGGTTGAGGATCTGGACGCTGGGCGGGGGTCTTGCACGTTCAGGCTCAGGGTGGCGCTGCTGCTCAGCCCTGCGCTGTTGCTGGCGCTGGCGGTGATGGTGCGGGGGCCTTCGGTGGTGAAGGTGTAGCTCAGGCAAGGCGGGTTGGTGTTGGCGGCAATGCTGCCCAGGCTGCCCTCCACGCTGCTGCTTAGGCTCACCGCCTTGGGCCCGTCCTGCGGGTCGTAGGCGGTGGCGCAAAGGGTATAGGGCTTGAGGAGCTGCGGCAAGCCTATGCCTCCTGGCAAGAGCGTCACGCTGGGCGGCTGAGGGGTAGCCTGGGCGATGGTGCCCAGGTTCTTGTCGTAAACCTTCAGGTCGTAGTCCAGGCGGAACTCGGTCACCCCCAGGTCAATGCCCAGATGAAGGCCCAGGTAGGCCTCTACCCCGGCGGAAAGCCGCCAGATGGGGTTGCGCGGCACCACCGCGTCCATCTCCAGGTAGCCCCCCAGCTTGGCGTAGGGGCCCACAATGCCATAGAGCAGCACCTCGGCCTTGCCCAACAGGCTCCCCCGCGCCAAAGCGCTCACCTGGGCCCCGCTCAGGCCGGCGTTGAAGCTCTCGCCAAAGCTGCTGCAGTTGTTGAAGCCGTCCTTGTACTCCAGGCAAGCCTGAACGTTCAGGCTCTGGGTAGCGCCAAAGCTCAGGCCCGCGCTCACCTGCCCGGAGGCGTTCACCACCATCTTCAGGCTGGGCACAAACACCAGCGGCACCGGCCCCACAAACACCGTGATGGGCGAAAAGTTGAAGCTGGCCAGCTCTTTTTCCTTGTTGATGCTGTAGCCCAGCCCGGAGCTCACCTTGACCTCGGCGCTTTGCTTGATGCCGTAGGCCACCTTGAAGTAGACCCCGTTGGGGTAGGCGGGCACCCCAAAGACCTTTTTCCAGCTCACCCCGGCGCTAAAACCATTCTGCACGTCGAAGAAGACCTTGCCCGAGACCCGCACCTGGTCTTGGGTGGTGGAAGGGTTGTTGTCCTGGTCGTAGAGCACCTCGTCGAAGCTGAAGTCCAGGGTGGCCATGGGCCTGACCCCGCTCTGGGCACTGTAGGAGGTGAGGCCGCCGGCAAAGCGCACGCTCTGGGCCAGGGCCCGGGCCGACTGCAGGTCGGAGGGGGTGAGGGTCTTCTGGAACTCGGCTTCGCCCTGCTCGAGGGCCTCGCCTAGGTCGGCTTCCTCGGTCTGGACGGTTACGATGTTGCCCGCGCGGCTAATGCTCTTGACTTTTTGCAAGAGGCCATAAGGGGCCGCCGGGGTGGGCTCGCTCACCAGCACCTGTCCGACCTCGAGGGCCTGGAGCTGGGGGTTGTCGGCGCTAAAGGTGAGGGTGGCCTGGCAGAGCGGGCGGTTTTGGTTGGTGTAGTCCAGGCAGGTCGGGGCGTTATTGAGGGTGAAGCTGGACAAAGAGGCCCGGCTCTGGGGGCTGAGCACCCGGGTATCGGGGTCAATCCTGGGCTCAATCCGGCTGGGGGGGCCACCCCCACAGGCCGCGAGCAGCAGGGCTAGGGCTGCGATTCCGGCTGGGTAGCGCATGCTTCCTCCTTTGCGCGCTCGAGGGCCATCAGCAGGTCTTCCATATGGGCAAAGCCTTGCCGGCCTCCGCCCCGCAGGGGTTCAAGGCTGTAGCGCCATTGCTGCTCGCCATCGCTCCACATGCGGAGCACATAGCACAGTTCCTGGTGACCCTCTGGCATGGTTGCCAGGGTAGAAGGGGGGGCGTCAATTGGGCGTCAAGCGGAGGCGTTGCTGCCCAAGCGCAGCCGCCGAGGCAACCCCTCTAGCTGGCTTTGCCGGAGTTCCTGGGCCCTCCGCAGGGCTGCGGCGGCCTGGGGGTGTTGCCCCAGGTGGGCGTGGGCCTCGCCCAGCAAGCGGTAGGCGGGCACGCTCAGGCACAGGGGTTCCTGGGCCAGGGCCTGGGCCAGCGGCGCGGGGTCGGGGCTGCCCCGCCAAAGCGAGAGGCGCAGCTCCCCCATCCGCCAGGCCAGGTGCTGCAACGGGGTCTGGGGCCGGCAGCGAGCAAGAAGGAGCTCGAGTAATTCTTCTTTGTGGGCATGCGCCAGCAGGTCGAATTCGGCCCCCACAACGAGGTCGCCCAGGCGGGCTTCGCGCAAGCCGGGCAGCAGAGCCTCGATGGGTGCGGTTTCCTCCGGGCAGCGCCAAAGACCCAGCAAAGCCCGGTTGTAGCGGCAGGCCCACACCAGCCGCTCGTCCTGGGCCGCCTGGGCCAGCGCCAAAGCCTCTTCCAGCCGGCCTTTGGCCTCCGGGTAGACCGCCAGATAGCCCAGTAGCTCCACCTGCACCAACAAGACCTGCGCCTGCAAACCGGGGCCCAGGGGCCGGGCCAGCTCGAGGGCTTCCTCCAGGGTGTTCCAGGCCGGGCCGAACTGCCCCTGCAAAAAGTACAGGTAGCCCAGGTTGCGGTAGCTGGTGGCCTCGGTGCGGGCATCGCCCAGACTACGCGAAAGCTCGATGGCCTCGGCAAAGCGCTTGGTGGCTTTGGCATAGTGGCCCAAGCGCAGGGTCGTGGCGGCCAGATTTTGCAACAGGCTGCCGGCCAAGGCCAGTTGCCCCTCCCGCCGGGCCAGGGTCAGGGCTTCTTCCAAAGAGCCTACGGAAGCCTCGTACTCACCGCGTAAACCGAACAGCGCCCCCAGGTTGCTCAGGGCCCGCAGCCGGGTCTGGGGGCTTGGGGCTTGTGGCGGCCTCCAGGTGGGGCCTGGCCTCCTCCAGGGCCCCGGCCACCAGGTGGGCGGCGCCCAAAGAGAGCCGGGCCAGGGCAATACGTTCCTCGTCGGCCAGCCGCCGGGCCACCTCCAGGGCTTCCTGGGCCTCCAGGGCGGCCTCCTGGGGCTTGCCCTGCCGCAACCGGAGCCCGGCTTTGCGCTGGTGGTGCTCAAAATAGGCGCGGTCGCACTGGTGACGCCGGGCCAGCTCGCCCAGCCTCTGCACCAGGGCCTCCATCAAGTCGAGGTCGCCCTGCAGCTCGGCCACCTGGGCCAGCCCCAGCAGGGCCTCGAGCTGCAAGGGCGCTGTATCGGCCGTCCAGAGGGCCCTAAAGAAAGCCAGCCGGGCCTCGTTCGGCTTTCCCTGTTGAAGTGCCAGCCGCCCAGCGGTTTGCAGTTGGGGGTAGGCCCGCTCCGGCTCCAAGGCCCCTAGCCAGTAGCGGGCCGTGGTACTGGGCTCTCCCCCCTGCGCTTCCAGGGCCAGCGCAATCCGGCGGCATAGGTGCCGGCGCAAAGGCTGGGGCAAAAGGGGTGGGGGTGGGGTGGCCTCGAGCTCTGCCCAGGCCCGCGCTACCGCGTAGGGCTCCTCTTCCAGCACCCTAGCCCAGAACTCGGGGCGAACCTCCTCGGCGTAAAGGCTTCGGGCCTCCCAGAGGCGTTGGGCCAGCGGGCTCAGGGCGATGGGCTGGAGCAAGGCCGCCTGGGCCTGGGTGGCCGCCAGGGGCTCTACCCCCAGCTCCTGCTGGAGGGTCTGGCGCAGGCTCTCGTAAAGCTGCCAGGCCGTCTGCACCCGCCCGGCCTGGGCCTCCAGGCGCATGGCCTCGCGTACCGCGCTCTCGTGCAGGGGATCAAGCTGGATGAGCTCGTAAAGGTACCCGAGCGCTTGCTCCAGCTCGGTCTGGGCGGCCTGCCAGAGCCGCTCGCGGCGCAGCCCCTCCAGCCTTTGGCGCTCGAGGGCCAGCCAGTCCCAAAACGCAGGAGGCAGGTCATCCGGTAGACCCGGTAACAGCGGCGCGCGCAGGGCCTCGAGGGTGGGCGCCAGTGCGTCTACCTCGGCATACAGCGCGGGCCGCTCCCCGTCCAGCAGCCAGGTTCCCGCCCCTGGCAGCCGGCACAGCAGGTAGAGGGCCTGCCGCAGGTTTTGCGCTGGGTTCTTATACCAACTCTACGACGAGGTGACACATAAAGCCTCTTGAATCCAAGGCCAAAAGCAAAGCCGCTTGACCCTAGTTTGGATCAGCCGCAAGCTGGGTGAGGAACTCCTCGGCAGCCAGGCGTTTGTGTTCCAGCGAAGGGTACACTTTGCCTTCAATGGCCCGCCTGACCTCCTCAAACACCCGCTCGGCAGGATTGAGCTCGGGCGAATAGGCCGGTTGAAGGATACGACTCCCCGCTAGCTCGGATAGGCTACGACCCCGATGAACCCCCGCCCCATCCCAAACGTTGATGGCTAACCCCCATTGCTCCAGCACCGGTTTGAGGTGTTCTTGCTTCAGGCGGGGAATCCAACCCCACCTCAACTGACCGATGGCCGGTATCACCGCCAGCAGCAGGTAGGCATACTGGTATGCCCGCTGTACCGTTTGAACGACCTTCACCCCCCGAGGCGCCAGCACCCGTCGAACTTGACCCAGCAGTCCCAACCGCAGCTCATCGCTAAACCCAATCCGGCCCAGAGCCTCCCCCAGGGTCTGACCCCCTCGGTGGAGCTGCTCGGCTATCAGGGCTTTGAGCCCCCCTTTTTCCAGCGCGCTTGCGCTGCCGCATCGGCCTTGGCAGCACTCGGTCGCGGTACTTTGGGGTGAATCTTCCATCGAGCCATCAGCCCATAGAGGCCTTTATAGCTGTACTGCACCCCAAAGCGTTGTTGCACCCACTGCCGCGCTTCTTCGTAGGTGCGAAAGCTTCCTTGGGCACTCTCGGCTCGCAGTTCCAGTTGTTGGTCTTGATCCAACCAGGCTCGACTGACCTTGACCCCCCAGCCCGGTACGCGCTTCAACACCTCCTGCAATCCCCCGGCCCGATACCAAGCCAGCCACCGGTTGAGGGTTTTACGTCCAATCCCCACTTCTTTGGCCGCATCCTGTGCAGCTTTGCCTCGACGTACCAGCCACATCGCCTGCAGCCGTTTACGTCGTTCCAGGTGCTTCTCCCGTCTATACTGTGCCTCCAGCTCCTCTGCGCTTTCAGTCCAATCGATTGGGGCAATCCTACGACCCATTCCCCAATCCTACTATAGGTGTCACCTCGAGGGAGATTTGGTATTACCACCGCGTCGAAGCTGCCGCCGGGGTCGCCGGCCACGAAGGCGCTCGAGGTGGGCGTGACGCTGATGGAAGGCGCGGGGGCCACCGTCACCGAGGCGTCCTTGCTCACACTCCCGGCGCTGTTGGTCGCGGTGAGGGTGAAGGTTCGGCTGGTGGTTAGGTTGACGGTCTTGCTACCCCTGTCGGCGGGGGTCACGCTGCCCACCCCGCTGATGTCGAGGCTGCTCGCGCCGTTGACGTCCCACTCCAGCCTCACGCTGCCTCCGCCGCTGGGCAGGCTGGCGGGCGTGGCGGTGAAGGCGTTGATCTTGGGCGGGCCGGCCGGGGCGCCGGTGTTGCAGGCCGCCAGCAGCAGGCCCAGGAGAACGATCCAGGTGCGGGTCATGGCCTCTTCCCTCCCTAGCCGATGTAGGTGTAGCCGACGGTGATGGTCACGGTCTTGCTGCCGATGGGCTCCCCGCCGTCGCTCAGCACGGTGAGGCGGATGGTGTAGGACGCCCCGTAGTTGCGGCCACCTGCCAGGCGCACGGTGAGGCTCGAGCCCCGCCCCACCTCCACCTCGGGCTCGCCCCAGCCCTGCGCGGTCCACACCAGCCGCTCGCCGGGCACCGCCGCGCCGTTGGAGTAGGTGGCGTAGCCCACCAGCGGCACGTCGACCATGGGCTGGTTGATGTTGGGGCTCCAGTAGCTGGCGCCGTTCTTCGGCTCCACGATCACGATCTCGCCCGGGGTGCGGGTGGGGTCGATGACGTTGACGCTCACCGAGGCGGTGGCCTGCAGGCCGTACTCGCCGGTGGCGACGAGGGTCAGGGTGCGCGAGCCGGCGGCGCTGGGGGTGAGGGTATACTGCCCGCCGTTGCCCAGGAGGGTGGCCCCCTCGAACCAGGCCAGCCGGGCCCGGCCGCTGGGGAGGGTGTGCGCGTCGAAGCCCTCGCCGCGGAAGGTGAAAGGCTCGCCCTTGAGCAAGGTGGTGGGGGCGCTGGGCACGAGGATGCGCACCTTGGGCAGGTCGGAGGGGTCGGGAGCGAGCTTGAAGGCGATATGCTTGACGTCCTGCAACGTGCCGCCCTGGCGCAGGTTGAGCTCCAGCCGCGCCGGGGTGGGCCCGTCCACCGTCCCCACCACGCTAGCGAGGTTGCCGAAGTCGAGGGCGAGGGGCCTGAGGTTGTAGGCCCCCACGCTCACGTTGGCGAAGCGCTGGGCCTTCATGGCCCCGGCCACGTAGAGCCGGGCCTCGACCTCGAAGTCGAGGGCCACGTTGGTGACGTTGACCACGTTGAAGCTGGCCTCCATGCGGCTGGAGCGGTAGATGAGGCTGTGGAACTCGTTGTCCTGCACCAGGTTGCGCCCGTAGGGGAAGGTGGGGAGGGTGGTGGCCTCGTCGCTGAAGTAGTAGCCGTTGGGGAAGAGGCCGCTCCACTTCCAGCGCGAGATCTCCTGGTTGGAGGGGTTGCGGAAGATCAGCGAGGCCGAGAAGGGGTAGCCCACCCCGCCGAAGTACACAGTCTCGCCGTGGCTCAGCTCGATCGAGCCACGCCGCTCGGCCTCGGGCCTGGGCTCGTTGAAGAAGACGATGGTATAGAGGTCGGGCTTGTTGGGATCGCCGGTGTCGACGCAGCCTTTGGTGGGGTCCTTGGAGTCTTTGAGCGTGCAGTTGGCCTCGCGGAAGGCTTTCCAGGTCATCGAGGGGTGGGTGCCGTTCCAGTTTTGGTGGGGGCGGGCGTTGGAGTCGGCGAAGTAGACGCCGTCTTTGGTCACCCCGGTGAGGACGAAGGCGTGCCACAGGCGGTCGGAGTCGGTCCACACCGGCTTGGCCGGGAAGAGGCCGAAGAAGCCGGTGGTCGCGAGGGTGACGTAGGCGGTGAAGGCGTTGAAGTCGCCGGAGGTGTTGTCGCTGGGGATGAGTTCGGCGTCCCAGCGCAGGTAGCTGTAAGCGCTCTCGGGGATCCCGGCGGCCTTGAGGATGCTCCCCCCGTTCGCGCCGCTGCTGGGTGACTGCTTGATCAGGCTGGCCAGGCCGTAGTTGCTGGCGAAGCCCCCAGGGAACCTGGGGTTGGTGGCCAGGGCCGGCTGCGGCCGGTGGTAGTTGATCACCATCGAAAGCGAGGTCGGGACGCACCACGGCAGGCCCGCCTGGTAGTAGAAGGGCACCTGCAGCGAGCGCATGCCCCCCTCCTGGGGCCTGGGCTTGGGCACCACGTAGGCGGTGTACAGCCCCACCCGGCGCACCGCGTAGGCCACCTTGGCGGGCAGCGTCTGCCCCGAAACCCCCGCCGCGCCGGCGCCTACCGGCGTGGCCGCGTGCACCCACAGGCGGGGGCCGTCCGGCTCGGGGTCGGCAACAGTCTCCAGCACCACCACGCTGCCCTCGGGGCTGGTGGGGTCGGTGGGCAGCTCGAGCGTGGCCGGGGCGTTGAGGCTGGCCCCGCCGAGGTCGAGGCCCACCTGCGGCCCGGCCGCCTGGAGGGGGTTGTCCTGGGGCTCGCTGGGCTTGGCCCTGAGCTCGAGGCTCACCCGGCTGTCCCGGCTCAGCACCCCCGGTGGGATCGTGAGCTTAGCCCCGCCCGCCTCGACCACCCCGCCCTCGGCGGCCCTGATCACCACCGCGTTATCATCGCCCGAGTTCCTGGGGCCGCAGGCCCCGAGCAGGCCCGCCAACACCCATACGCTCACAAACCAATGTCTCATCCCAATCCTCCTTGCCCTGCCTTGTCCTCCAACGCCCGGGTTTCGAGGCGGAATTCCCGCCCGCACCTTCCGCAAAAGCGGGCATAGGGCGAGGTGATCCGGGCTCCGCAGCCGGGGCAGGCCTCGAGCAGCCGGGTGCCGTCGTTGGTGCAGTAGCGCTCGCTCGAGGCCAGCGGGACCGCGCGCGCGCAGCGCGGGCAGATGCGATAGAACACTTCCCGGGCCTCTTCCACGGCTCTTCCCTCCCCTGCCCTCCACGCTGCACCCGCCCCGGTCAGGCGGCGGTCAGCCCACGGCCCGGTTTTGCCGGTGAGCGGCTCACGCCGGCAGGCACGGGCCTCGAGGTGCGGCCCATGTCCTTGGTGCTTGGTCTTTCGCGCGGGGCCGGATGACCCCTCTCCCGTGTGCGGGGGGGAGCCAGAGGGTTTATCCCGCCCTCAGGCCAGGAAATCCTGCCAGTCGGCGGGCAGGTGTTCGCCCACCTCGAGCATCCTCGCCCTGGTTTCCTCGTACAGCCGGCTCAGGCTCCTGTGGTTCCCCGTGCGGCGCAGGGCCTCGAGCGTCAGCCTCAGGGCCTCGAGGTCGTAGGGGTCGGCCTCAAGCAGCAGGCGCCCCAGGCGGGCCGCCTCCTTGGGGTCGGCCTCCCGCAGCGCCCCGGCCCGCGCGCGCAGGGCCAGGTGCACCGACTCGCGCACGGTCTCGTTGAAGGGGGAGAGGCCCTCGAGGTAGGCCCCGCGCCACAACCGGGTGTCGCCGGTGCGCAGGAACTCCTCCAGATCGGATTCCACCGCGTCGCCCAGGGCGTAGCCCCCGGGGGTCGTAATGACGGCCGCGGGGCCCAGGCTCGTCCGCACGGTGTGCACGAGCTCCTTGAGGGAAGAGGCGGCCTTCTCCTCGTCCTCGCCAGGGTAGAGCGCGTCAAGGAGCTCGAGCTTGCCCACCTCGCCCCGCCCGGCGACGCGGGCCTCGAGCAGCAGCGCCAGCAGCTCCTGGCGCTTGCGGCCGCGCACCGGCTGCCCGGCAAACTGCACCGGCCCCAGCAGCTCCAGGCGCAGGGCGGCGGGCGGGGCCTCGGGGGCGGCCTCGGCGAGCTGGGGGAAGTAGCGGCGAGCCAGGTTGGCCCCGTTTGTCAGGCCGTGCCCCTCAAACCACTCCAGCCGCCAACGGGCGCTCTCCACGTCGCCGGTAAGCCGGTCGAGCTCGAGGCCGAGCTTGTGCTCGTCGATCGCAACGTTGAGGGGTCGGGCGAGCTCGAGGGCCTCGCGCAGGGCCTGTACGGCCGCGCCGCGCTGGCCCAGGGCTTCCAGGGCCAGGCCCTTAGCCCAGCGGGTGCGGAAGTTGTCGTGCGGCGAGTCCCCCGCCGCCCCGGCCAGCCCTTCGGCCTCGGCGGCCAGGGCCAGCCCCCGCTCGGGCTGGCCGGCGCCGGTGCTGGCGAGCGAGGCATCGAAGAGCAGCTCCCGCACCACCCGGGGGCTGCCGAGCTGGCGGGCGTAGCCCAGCGCGAGGTCGGCGTGCTTGAGGGCGAGGAGCCGGGCGATGGGGGTGTCCTGGGAACGGTACAGCAGGCTCGCCATGGAGTGCGCGTTGGCCAGGAAGCGGCTGGGGCCGTAGAGCTCGAGGGTGGCGATGGCCTCGCGCACGGCCTCCTCGGCCGCCCCATAGCGCCCCTGCTCGAGCAAAAGCTCGGCCAGAGCAGCCAGGGCAAAGGCGTAGGCCTTGGCGTCGCCGGCCTGGCGCCGGATCTGCAGGGCCTCCTCGAGGCAGCGGCCCATCTCGTCGTAACGCCCCAGCATCCGCAGGAAAGCCGCCCGGTTGACCAGCACGGTGCCCCGCAGGCGCGGCGCGTCGAGGGTGCCGAGGATCTCCAGGGCCTGCGCCAGGGTGGCCTCGGCCGCCGCATACTCCCCCCGGTGGTAGTGGGTCAGGGCCTGGAGGGACAGGAACTCGCAGCGCAGGGCCGGGTCCGCGGTGGCGATGCCCCGGGCCGTCAGGGACTCGGCCATCTCCATCTGGCCCGTCGCCAAGGCCGAAGCCGCGGCCGCACGCAGGAGATCGGGCGAGGGGTCGGCGTGCAGCCGCGGGTGGGCCAGCCAGACCTCGAGGGCCTTGGCGTTGTTCCCGGCGACGTTGTGGGTGGTGACGGCCAGCGAGGGAAGGTCTACCGCCTTGCGCAGCCTGGGGGGCAGGCCCTCGAGCAGGGCCTCGAGGTCGGGGGAATGCCCCTGCCGCGCCAGCAGGTGGGCGTAGAAGCGCACCGTCTCAGCCGTGGCCGCCGGGGTCGGCAGGGCCAGCCGAACCAGGCGGGCGGCCTCGGGGAGGTCGTGGTGTTGCAGCACCCGGGCGGCCTCCAGGGCCATCCGCCCCTGCTCCTCCCCCCGTGCATAGCCCGCTGCCCGCGCCCCCCAGCGCGCCGCCTGAACCTCGTTCCCGGCCTGCCGCGCCTGCTCGGCGGCCCGGCCCAGCAGCTCCAGCGCCTCCCCCCTCTCCAGCCCCGCCTCTTCGATGTACGCGGCCGCCCCCTCGGGGTCGTAGGGCTGTAGGGCCTCGAGCGCCCTGCGGGCCAGCTCCTCGCGGCGCGGCGGAGGCAGGAGGTGGAGGCTGACCTCGCGGTAGAGCGGGTGGGCGAACTGCGCTCCCAGCAGCAGGCCCCGGCGCTGCAGCTCGAGGCGGGCTTCCTCCAGCGCCTGCGGGCTCAGCCCCGCGACCCGGGCCCACAAGGCCTCCGGGACCCCGGGGGAGAGCGCGGCCAGGGCCTCGAGCGCCTGCCGAACCGGGGGCTGGGCGGCGGCCTCCTGGATCAGCCGCTCGATGAGGGCCTCGACGGTCAGCGGCATGTCTGGCCCGGCCGGGGCCCGCCAGCGCCACTGCTGCCCGTCGTTCCACAAGAAGCCCTGACGGGCCAGGTGGCGGAAGTACTCCAGCGTGAACAGCGGATTGCCCGCCGCACGGGCGTAGACCCAGCGCACGGCCTCCTCGGGCAGGGGCGCTCGGGCCTCGCCGTGCAGCAGCTCCCGCACCGCCTCAGCGTCCAGCCCCTCCAACCGGACAGGGCTGAAGGGCTCCGGCGGCGACACCCGGCTCGTCACCAACAGGGCCACTCCCTTGCTGTGCAGGGTCATGCGGGCAAGTTGCTGCACGAGTTCGAACCGCTCGGTCTGGGCCTCGTGCAGGTCCTCCAGGTGCAGCACCACCGGGGCCTGGGCTGCCAGCAGCGCGCCCAGCGCGGAGGCCACCTTCTCGCCCTCGGCGTGCTCGCCGCGCCCCAACCGCCCCAGCAGGGCCTCGGCCCAGGCCGGGAAGCCCTGCCGGGGCATGGCCCGGCCCAGTTCCCGTACCATGACGGGCAGTGTGGCAGTGGCGTGCAAGCTGAAGCTGCGGCAGGGGGTCTGCTGCAGCAGCTCACGCACGGTGTGGGTCTTGCCGATACCGGGGGCACCCCACAGCCCCAGCGCCAGCCCGGCCCGGCGGGAAAGCACCGGGCGCAGGCGGTCGGCCAGCTCGAGCGGCACCGAGCGCGCACCCCGCCCACCCACCGCGGATTCTTTCCGGGTCACAGGGCCATCTTATACCAAACTACCCAACGCCAATTCAGGCAAGAACCTGACCCCCAGAAGCAAATAAAAATCCGACCCTGAAATTCTCTTCCTCCCTGGTTACGCTCTCGGTACCGAGCCCAGCCCAAACGCAACCCAGCCCTGTAATGCCGGTGAGACGCAAGGTGGTGATACTCCGGTGGAGGAGGCTAGGAATGAAACACCTCAAGCAGGCGTGGCTGGCAGCTTCGGTGCTCTGTGGAATCGCAGTGGCACAGGTCGAGCTCAGGCCCAACCAACAGTATCAGGGGGGCACGCAGGTTAGATCCTCAACCCTGGGAATTGGTTTTGCCCTCCCCAGGGGCTGGCTGGGTGTTTATAAAGAAGAAGGGGAACAGGCAGTGCTGGTGCTGGGTTCCAACAGTGTAGAAGGGGTTGGGTTGGTAATTTTCATGAAGAACCAGCCCCCGGCTCGGGTGGTAGAGGTGCTGAACGAGGCCCAGGATCTGGGAAACAACGTAGTGCTGCAACTGGTGGGTTCGGTCAGGACGCAGGGCTCGAGGGTAACCGCCCGTTACCTCAACGACCTGTACGTGGGGCGGGCCCTGGCCTTGCTGGGCTCGAGAAACCACGTGATTTACTTCTATGTCGGGCCACAAAAGAACGAAGCCCTGTATGCACAGCTTTTAGAAGGACTCGCCGGCTCTACCAGATTCCAGGCCCCCGTTGCGGCCCGGCCCCAGCTCGCACCCCCGGTTCCCGACGGCGCAGCCCGCCAGTGGACACAGTTTCTAGCTGGGAGCATGTTGAAGTACTTCTCCAGCTACAATTCGGGGGGTAGCAGCGGTGGCATTTCCGAAGAGCGCACCCTGCACCTGTGCTCCGATGGCAGCTTTGCCTATCTGGATCAAAGCCTCACCACCCTCAATGTGCCGGGTGCTTCGGCCTCGAGCGGAGGGCGTGGCCGGGCCGTGGGCCGCTGGCGTATCGAGTCGGCCACCCAAAACAGCGCCGTGCTGCTGCTGAATGTAGACGGCGGTGGGGTTGAGCGTGTGCGGATTGAATACGACGGCGAGAGAACCTTCCTTAACGGAGAGCGTTGGTTCCGAGTCCGGAGCGATGCCTGCCCCTAGCGCTCACCAAGGACTGCTCGCATTTCCCAAATACCACTCCGCTCATTCGAAAATACCAACGAACTTGGACGTTATGAAGTCGTTTCACGTCCTGGTAATCTCAAAATGGTCGCTGACACTCTCACGATTAAAGCGCGTGGGATTCCTGGTTCATCGTTGCCTGGCTACTATGCATAGGTCTTACGGCAACTCCCCAAGCGTTTTGCGTCTCCGCGTGCCTCGCGGCGACGGGAATCAACCGGATTCCTTCAGCGCGGATGTTTCGCGCTCTGCATTTAGGTCTCGTCGTGTACCGCACCACACCCGCACGTCCAAGTCCGGTCAGATTAGCCCAACCGTAGCGCCCGGCCTTCCCAGGCAGGTTCCGGGGCCACCTCCAGTAGCGCCGCCACCGTGGGGGCCAGCTCCAAAAGGCTCACCGGCGCGGTCAGGTGGGCCTGGGCCACCCCCGGCCCCCAGGCTATAAAGGGCACGGTCATGTCCTCGGGGCGCTCGGTACCATGCATCCGCTGGTGTCCGCCATGGTCGCTCATAACCAACAGCACCGTTTCGGGGGGCAACCCCGCCAGCACCTGCCCCAGCAAGGCGTCCACATGCGCCACCTGGCGCAGGTAGGCCGGGCTCATCCAGCCCTCCAGGTGCCCCACCTCGTCCACACTCCCCAGGTACAAAAAGGTGAAGTCGAGCTCGCCCGACCGGAGGTAGGGCAGGGCGGCCTCCACCACCCGCCGGTCGGAGACCTCCGGGTTGTGCTCGTAGGCGATGAGTTTGGCCACGGAGAGGCTGAGGGGCCGGGCCAGGTCGCGCAGGGGCTCCCAGGAGTAGAACATCCCGCTGCGCTTACGGGCTTGCCTGAGCACCTCAAATAGCCCCGGCACCGGGCGTGCCATCGGCACATAGGTGTTGGTTAGCACGTTGTGCCGCTCGGGGGGCAGGCTGTGAAAAAGGCTCATGTGGCAGGGCAGGGTAAGGCTGGGATATACCGACCGGGCGTTTAGGGTAAAGGCCCCTTCCCGCATGAGGGTTTGCAGGGTAGGAGCCGGGGCCGCCTCGAGGGCATCGGGTCGCAATCCATCAATGGTGACGTACAAAACTCTGGTCATAAGGCCCGCCCATCCAGACCCGCCTCGAGCTTTCCGCTCGATTTCCTGCTAGAAGCATCGGCATTCGATACGCTCGTCAACCCTTCCTAAAGCCCTTCGGCTTAGGCTCCCATCACACCAGAATCCAGGCGTCGTCGGGCACCCGGAGGCGCACCCGGTCGCCCCGCTGCAGCAGCACCTGGTTGGGCACAAACACCGTCCAGAGGTCGGGCCCCACCCGCACCAGTACCTGCTGCTCGGCCCCCAGGTAGGTCACCAGCTCCACCACCCCGCCAAAGGGGCCGTGGGGGCTCAGTTCGATGCGCTCGGGGCGCACCCCAATCTGGCCGTTGGGCGTAACCGGCAGGGCCACCTCATGCCCGCTGATGCGGAACCCGCCCGGTATTTTTTCCGGGGTAAAGAGGTTCATGGAGCCGATAAAGGTTGCTACGAAGGGGGTCTGGGGCCGGGTGTAGAGCTCCCTGGGCGAGCCAATCTGCTCGATGCGGCCCTGGTTCATCACCACCACCCGGTCGGACATGCTCATGGCCTCTTCCTGGTCGTGGGTTACCAGGAGGGTGGTGATACCCAGCTCGAGCTGAAGTCTGCGCAGTTCGGTGCGCAACCCGGCACGGATTTTGGCGTCCAGGGCCGAAAGGGGTTCGTCCAGGAGCAGCACCCTTGGCTCCGGGGCCAGCGCCCTTGCCAGGGCCACCCGCTGACGCTGCCCGCCCGAGAGGTTCTGCACCGGCCGGTTCTCGAAGCCCACCAGCCCCACCAGCTCGAGCATCTCCCCCACCCGCTTGCGCAGGCGCTCTGCCGGCCAGCGGGCCACCCGCAGCCCAAAACCAATGTTACCGGCCACGCTCAGGTTGGGAAAAAGGGCATAGTTCTGGAAAACCATCCCCACCCGCCGTTTTTCGGCAGGGAGATCGGTCACGTCCTGCTCTCCAAAGAACACCCGCCCCTGGTCGGGCCGCTCAAAACCGGCAATCATGCGCAAGGTGGTGGTCTTGCCGCAGCCCGAAGGGCCTAAAAGCGAGACCAGCTCACCGGGGGCCACCTGCAGGCTCACCCCCTCGACGGCGGTCTTACCCTGGAAGTGTTTGGATAGTGCCTTAAGTTGAATGCCCACCCGCTGCATTAAGTCGCCTCGCCCTCCTTTGTGGCTAGATCACCGATACCTTCGCATCTTTCCTGAGCGAGAGCGCCCAGAAGCCCAGCCCCCAGGCCGCCAAAAAGGACAGCACCGTAATGGCCGCGCTGCCGTTGCCGTCGGTGCGGGCTAGCTGCACCTGGTACACCGGCAGGGTCTCCCAGAGCGTGCCGATGAGAAGCTGGGTGAGGGCAAACTCGCCAAAGGCCGCACTAAAAGCCAGCACCCCGCCCGACAACACCCCCGGCAGCACCGTGGGCAGAATGACCCAGGCCAGGGTCTTGGCATCGTCGGCCCCCAGGCTGCGGGCGGCCTCGGCCAGGGTCTTGATATCCGCTGCGGCAAAGGCGTTGTCCACAGCCCGGTAGGCGTAGGGCAGGGATATCACCGTCACCGCCGCAATCAGCAGGAAGGGGGTCTGGGCCAGCTGCAGGGGGGGGCTCGAGTACAGCGAAATGAGCCCTACCGCCAGGATCACCCCGGGGAAGACAAAGGGCCACAGCGTCAGGAACTCCAGCACCCCCGCCACCCTGGGGTAGTACATCCGCACCACAAACAGGGTGGGCACCAGGAAGAAGATCGAGAGGGCCACCACCGAGAACGAGAGCAGCGCGGTGCGGCCCAGCGCGAGCCAGAAGCGCTGGTTCTCGAGCAGGTTGGCCCAGTGCTTAAGGGTATAGCCCTCGGGCAGCAGGGCCGTCCAGCTCGTAGCCACGCTGTAGGCCAGGGAGGCCAGGATGGGCAAAAACAGGTAAAGCCCCAGGGCTAGCAGCAGTGCACGTCGCAGTAGCTGGCTCATACCTGCTCCATCCGCGCGGCCCAGCGGCGGCTCAGGCGATAGACCACCAGCGATGCCGCCAGCACCAGGGCCATCATCAGGGCCAGGGTGGAGGCCAGCACCGGGTTATAGCCGATATCGCCCCCCACCTGGAAGCCGATCTGCAAGGGCAGCAGGTTGCGCTGGCCCTGGGTCAGGGCATAGACCGTGGCATAGGCCCCAAAGGCGTTGGCAAATAGCAGCACATACGAGCCCAGAACTGAGGGCAGAAGCACCGGCAACCCCACCCGCCACCAGAAACCCCAGGTGCTGCTGCCCAGGCTGCGGGCCGCCTCGAGCCACTCCCGCTGGATGGCGCCAAAGGCCGGTAGCATCAGCACCGTCATGAGCGGCCACTGGAAGTACAGGTAGACCCAGTACAGCCCCTCTTTGCTGTAGATATCCACCGTCGGCAGGCCCAACCCCTTCAGAATCAGATTGAAGAAGCCGTTGCCCCCCAGGAGCACAATGAAGGCAAAGGCCAGCGGCGGCCCGGCAAAGTTGGCCGCCACCGCTGAAAGACCGGTGGTAAACCGCTTGACGAAAGGATGGGCCGAGGACCACAAGGCCCAGGCCGTGAGGGTACCCAGGATGGCGCCCTGCAAAGCGCTGTAGAAGGCCAGCTCGAAGGAGTTGCGCAGGGCCCGGAGGTAGAGGGGCCGGGTGGCCTCCTGCCAGGAGGCCAGGCTAAACTGGCCCTCGTTCCAGAAAACCCGCGCCAGCAAAAGCCCTGGCAGCACCTCAAAGAGGAGCAAAAAACCCCCAAAGGCCAGGGCGATGCCCAGGCTGACCCAGCGCAGCCCCAGGCTCACAGCTTACCCCCTAAACTCTCCCCTCCCCGACCCTGGCCGGGGAGGTGGGTTGTAGCGTCTACCTGAACGACTTTCACGTTCACCAGAAAGCGGGGTTGGCTTGCTTTTGGTAAGGGTTAGTTCCCCACCACCTCGAGGGCCCACTTCTCACCCATGTCCTTGGCCACCGCCTCCATGTTCAGCCAGTTGGTAATGGGCTTGGCCACCTTGTACTGGGCCTGGGGCAGGAGGCCTTTCTCTACATCTTCGGGGAGCTTCACGTTGCGGATGGGCCGGGCCCCGGAGCGGGCAAAGGCAATCTGGCCTTCGTCGGAGAGGACGGTTTCCAGCCAGAGCTTGGCCGCGTTGGGGCGACGGGAGAACTTGTTGAGCACGGTCGCGTAGGGGCCATAGGTGGAGCCGTCGGTGGGAACTGAGATGGCCAGCTCAGGGATGTCCTTACGCCAGTTGAGGGCGCGGAAGTCCCAGTCCAGGGTGATGCCAATCTCGCCCTTGGCCAGCAGGTCTTTGGAGGGGGCCACCGGCTTGAGGTTGCCCGATTTGGCGAGCTGGGCAAAAAACTTGATGCCGGGGTCGATGTTGCGGTCGGAACCGCCGTTGGCAAAGGCCGCAGCAATCACCGCGTACTGCCCCAGCGCAGCCCGGCGTGGGTCGGCTACCGCCACCAGCCCCTTATACTCGGGTTTCAGGAGGTCTTTGAAGCTCTTGGGCGGGTTTTTAACCACCTTGGTATTGGTCACCAGCACGATGGTGCCGTAATAAGTAGCGGTGCAGCGGCCCAGGGGATCCTTGGCCCAGAGGGGGATCTCGTTCCAGCGGCTGGGCTTGTAGGCCATCAGGATATCCTCCCGGATGGCGATGGTGCAGAACTGGTAGCCAATGTCAAAGGCGTCGGCCACCGGGTTGTTGCGCTCGGCTTTCACCTTGGCAATCTCTTCGGCAGAAGACATATCAGTGTCGCTGTGTTTGAGGCCGTAGCGCTTGGTCATGATCTCGGCAATGGCCCCATAACCCGCCCAGTCTGCTGGCGAACCATAGGTTACGATCTGACCCTCTTTCTTGGCCCCATCAATCAGGGCCTGAAGACCCTGGGCCAAGGCAAACACACCAGCTACAACAATAGCGGAAATAACGAGTTTTCTCATGTATTTTCCTCCACCGGGCAAACTACGTAGTTTTTGTCAACTGTATGTCAGGTCTGCTCAGTTGCAGAGTCTAACATAAAAGGCTCGATGAGCAAGCGATCACTCGTAAAGCCACAGGCTTTTATCGTATGCACCCCTCACATACACCCACTGAGCCAGCGAAAGAGGGGCATGGGATTGACGGAGAAGCTACGCACACTGCGCAGCACGGGAACGTCAAGCCGGTGCAGGAAGCCCAGCAGCTGGTTGCGCAAAGCGGCCAGGGCCTGGGCCGCTTTGCGGGTGCGACAGGCATCCTCTCCCAGCACGATATCCCTCTTGTGATGAAGCCTGTTCTCTATCGCCCAGTGACCCCTGCCGAAAAAGGCCAGGGCAGGGCCTTTTCCAGGGCGACGACCTGCTCTTCCAGGGCCCACAGGAAGCGGTAGAGCCTGGGCGGGCAGGGATGTGTCGCTTTTTCTTCGGCCAAAGCCCATGGAAAGCAGCCAGTCGCGCCACTCCTGGATCCACCCAGGCTATCGAGAACAGGCGTGAGCAGGGTTTCAATCCTCACTCGAGCTCTCGCCCGAGTGCGACCGGGGCCACCAAAGGCCTGTCTGCTGGGCATATCGGTGTTTCAATCCTCACTCGAGCTCTCGCCCGAGTGCGACGCCTGGTGCTGGATGGCATTCTGGCGCGGTTTGCCGTTTCAATCCTCACTCGAGCTCTCGCCCGAGTGCGACAACAACTATAATGTGGATTTTGTTGGCCCATCGCAGTTTCAATCCTCACTCGAGCTCTCGCCCGAGTGCGACGAATACAGGGCGTACAGCACGGCGCATATCCAAGTTTCAATCCTCACTCGAGCTCTCGCCCGAGTGCGACGCACTGCCTTGTTCCCCCGCTGGAGGCCCCCTGTTTCAATCCTCACTCGAGCTCTCGCCCGAGTGCGACCTTATCTACCCAGGTATGCGAGTTGAGGGTTCCCCAGTTTCAATCCTCACTCGAGCTCTCGCCCGAGTGCGACCTTATCTACCCAGGTATGCGAGTTGAGGGTTCCCCAGTTTCAATCCTCACTCGAGCTCTCGCCCGAGTGCGACCCTCCACCGGCGTTGGGTGAATATTACGCATTGCGGCAGTTTCAATCCTCACTCGAGCTCTCGCCCGAGTGCGACGTTGGAGTTGGATGATGTGGTAGCTGCCGTCGCGGAAGTTTCAATCCTCACTCGAGCTCTCGCCCGAGTGCGACGCGCGTCTACTTCATACTATCTCCGCTGTCCGCCCTAGTTTCAATCCTCACTCGAGCTCTCGCCCGAGTGCGACTCGAGGTCGAGCCGCATGTCCCCGTGGTCGAGCAGGTTTCAATCCTCACTCGAGCTCTCGCCCGAGTGCGACAAGCCCGGAGGGGTTGTACAGCCGGTAGCGCCCATAGTTTCAATCCTCACTCGAGCTCTCGCCCGAGTGCGACCCCCACCAGCATCACAAACTTCCCCATCTCGGGGGTTTCAATCCTCACTCGAGCTCTCGCCCGAGTGCGACCCAGTGGCCGCTGAGAGCGCGGCCAGTGAAGCGTTTCAATCCTCACTCGAGCTCTCGCCCGAGTGCGACCGACTCACCGACTCCAACGCCCTCGAGCCACTCGTTGTTTCAATCCTCACTCGAGCTCTCGCCCGAGTGCGACGTTCGCAGACCTCGATGGCATACGGTGTGTTGCTGGTTTCAATCCTCACTCGAGCTCTCGCCCGAGTGCGACGGTGGCCTCCGGATTAACTGGTTCTAGTATTTGTTCGTTTCAATCCTCACTCGAGCTCTCGCCCGAGTGCGACAATGTGATATGGAGTTGGTGGAGGTGGCGCATGCCTAAGTTTCAATCCTCACTCGAGCTCTCGCCCGAGTGCGACACCCTGCCCCAGTGGCGCAGCCCTGCCCGTTTCGCCGGTTTCAATCCTCACTCGAGCTCTCGCCCGAGTGCGACGCAGCGGTATGGAATCACATCCAGGACGATATATGTTTCAATCCTCACTCGAGCTCTCGCCCGAGTGCGACCCCTGAAGTTTCCCCGCATAGAGCTTTCCTACCTGGTTTCAATCCTCACTCGAGCTCTCGCCCGAGTGCGACGCGGGGGCATCGAGGGAATCGCCTGCTGGAGCCACGAGTTTCAATCCTCACTCGAGCTCTCGCCCGAGTGCGACGATTCCCTTTGCCTTGAGCCGATCAAAGATTTCCATGTTTCAATCCTCACTCGAGCTCTCGCCCGAGTGCGACTGCGAAGGTGGTGGGCAGGAGTCGAGCCCAAAAAACGTTTCAATCCTCACTCGAGCTCTCGCCCGAGTGCGACACCCTTCGGCTTCCAGCAATCCAGCGGGGCTCCCAGGGTTTCAATCCTCACTCGAGCTCTCGCCCGAGTGCGACGCTTTTTCCATATGATGGAAAAGTGGCTGGCGCGTTTCAATCCTCACTCGAGCTCTCGCCCGAGTGCGACGGCCTCATCCTAGCGTACGTGCTGGACGGGTTTCAAGAGGCCGTTTGCGCGAACCCCCTCAAAAAGGCCTCCGACGCAGGGTGGGGGAAGGTGGGGGGAAAACGGGTTTTCAATGTCCCCTAGCCGCTTTCTCGCTTTGCGCGAACCCCCCCGGGTTTTGCCACCTGCTTGGGGTTCGCGCAAAGGTGAGACCGGCTACAAAAAAGAGGATGCCTCCATCGCGCATACCTCGGCTTCATAGTATCATACGGCGTATACGATAAAAGCCTCTAAACTAACTAGGCTTTTATCACGAAGGGCACAACAACTGGTAGAGTTCGTTGGGGTTGGCAGAGAAGTAGCGAATGGAGCGCAGTGGGGATAGGTTGTGGAGATGTAAAAGGTTGATGAGCACATCACGGAAATACATCAACCCAGCGGCCCCCTTGCGGCTGCGGGAAGCGTCTTCACCAAAGACGGTATCGCGGGGGTGGTGCAGGCGGTTCTCTACCTGCCAGTGCCCGCGCCAAAGGGCATAGAAGTCCTGAGGGGTGCGGACCAGCGAGGTGATGGCATGGTCGGTCTCCTCGCTGACCTGGCCGCTGTCTTTGTGGATGACCTGGCGGTGCATGCGAAGAGCGTAGGTGGAACCGGCAAAGCCACTGACGCTGGGAGGCATGGGGGCGATGCTCAGTGTCCAGATCCACAACGCCGGGTGGGGTGGGTATGTGTCCAGGGCCCAGGCTATCAGCTGCTGCAGGTCTTTCTGGTTACTCTTGACCGTGAAGAGGTAGCCCCCTTTTGCGCCACCACCTGCTGGGCCAGGGTCGGGCTCATCACCCCAGCATCCCCCGTAATCAGCCAGTCCACCCCCAGGTCGCTCATCCGCACCAACCAACCCTCGGCTGCCTTGGCCTCGCTGGTCGTAACCGCCGTGCTACCCAGGCTCAGCCCCAATCCCTGCACCAAGGTGGAGAGGAAGACCAAAGCCGCCTCACCCTTGCGGCCCCGCCGGGTACCTCGCAGATGTTTGCCATCGGTGGCTATGGCCAGCGGCTCTTCCCGGCCCAGCGCCCGCAGCACATCCTGGGCCCAGGCCAGCATGGCCTCCTGCAAGGCTGCCAACTGCCCATCCAGGAACCAGAAGAAGCGATACATCGTGGCCTGGGCGGGCAGTTTGCGTTGCCCGAAGCGGTTGCGTAGCTTCAGGGTGTTCAGCAGGTACTTCTCCTGATCCCTGATCCAGTGGGCGATGGCCAGGATATTTGTCCGACCGCTGCCCAGGGCCATCAGACTGATCAGCATCAGGTTTTCCCATTCATGCTCGGTCTTCAGATATTCCCTCGGATCGGGTATCTCCGCCAGGTATGGCAAGGGCTGGGTATCTGTGTGGGATTCATAGGCTCTTATGATAAAAGCCTGGTTAGTTTATAAACCACCCCAATCTAGGCTATGATCCGGTAAAATCAGAATCCTACAACGATCTACATGGAAATGAAAACTCAACCTGCCAACCCCCTTATAGCAGTGACTCTTACTACCACAGCTTGACCCAACCCCGCACTACGCCATGTAAGTACCTATGCCGAGGTAACAATGAACCTCACCCCTAGTCAAGCCTTTCACCACATTAAGGAATCTCTAGCCCAGTATCTGGAGACTCAATACAAGATATCTCATCCGGCAATCTACGCTGAGCGCGGCCACATCCTTAGAGATAAGGGGGTGATTGCCCAAACGCCATTCATTGAGGCTACGCCGAGTTTCATGGCCGGCCACAAGCTGGCTGAATTGGAAGACCTAGCACCAGACAAGGTTCCCTTGGGTCTAGCTGAACTGATGAGGCACGGCGTTCCTGTGGACAAGTTCCCTCTTTACGCTCACCAGGAACAGGCCTTGCTCTCAGCTATGAGCGACCAACCCAACCTGCTGGTAGCTACCGGTACCGGCTCCGGCAAGACTGAGGCATTCCTCCTCCCCATCCTGGCCGATATCCTGCGCGAGGCCAAAACGTGGGAAGCGCCTTCTGGCCAGGCCAGGCCCGGCGAATACGACACCGCCAATAACCTATGGCTCCACAGCCGCCGCCACGAACGCCGTCCCGCTGCGGTGCGGGCCATCGTCCTTTATCCCATGAACGCATTGGTCAACGACCAACTCACCCGCTTGCGCCGGGTGCTGGCTAGGGGCGACTCTCCTGATTGGCAGCGCAGCAACCTCAACGGCAACGTCATCCACTTCGGGATGTACACCAGCATCACCCGCCTCAGCGGCCTTTGGACTCAGAAGCAACGCCGTGACCGGATGGCCGAGTACCTGAAGGATGTCGAAGAGGACTGGGCGAGGCTAACGCCTGACCTACGTGATACCGGTGGATGGCCCCGGCCATCCAGCCCGGAGATGCTCTGCCGCTGGGACATGCAGGCCGCGCCCCCCGATATCCTGGTGACCAACTATTCAATGCTCGAGTACATGCTGGTGCGCCCCATCGAGAACCACATTTTTGAGCTGACCCGCAGGTGGCTCGAATCCAACCCCGAAGCCCGCCTTACCTTGGTGCTGGACGAGGCCCACACCTACACCGGAGCCAAGGGTACCGAGGTCGCCTATCTGGTTCGCCGCCTCAAGGAGCGACTCGGCCTCGAGGCTGGCTCCGCGCAATTCCGGGCCATCGCCACCACTGCCTCAGTCCCTCCAGGTGCTGACGACGAGTTGAAGCAATTCGTCAGTGACCTATTCGGCGAACCGGCAGCTCGCTTTACTCTCGTCCGAGCTGCCCACCGCCCAACTCGGCCCGATGAGCGCCCTAAAGATCTTCGTACTCTTGAGGCTTACGAGACTTTCCAGCGCAACTTCCGCCTGCAGGAGCCCTGGCCGGCCATCGAGCAATTGGCCCAAGATTTGGATCTGGGCGCGGTAGACCACACGGTAAAGCCGGAAGTGGCCTTGTATCGCCTCCTAGATCAAGACCCTTACATTGAGTGGGTGCGGCAGCGCACGGCCCGTAAGGCTACCCCGCTGGACCAACTCGCCCAGGAGTGCTGGGGGGAGGTGGGTACCAAGGAGCAGCGCGAGCGAGCCACGGCAGGGGTTCTGGCCGCTGGGAGCTTCGCCCGCTCCGACGAAAACAAGGACACTCCGCCCCTGCTCTCTATGCGTGTGCACGCCTTCTTCCGGGGCATTCCTGGCCTGTGGGCCTGTATGGATCCCAACTGTGCCGAGTGCTCCCCGGGGGAGGATCGTCCGGTGGGCAAACTGTACACTGAACCGCGGCCTTGGTGTGATTGCGGGGCACGGGTTCTGGAGGTCTTCACCTGCCGACACTGCGGCTTGCTATTCCTTGGGGGTATCCCGGACCAGGCCAAGGGAAGCCTGTGGCCTTGGAGCGACGACCTGAGCGGGGAGCGGCAGAACCTCAAGGAGTTTCGGCTGTTCGGGGTAGAAGCCCCGGATGCTGATGCCGTGCCGCAATATCGCTCCACTCGCACCACCCTGCACGTAGCCAAGGATGATCCCCATGCTCGGCCGAGTTTCGAGATTAATCCTACCCGTGACAAGAACAATGTTGAAATCAGCCCCTTTCCCAACCAGTGCCCCCGCTGCCGCCGCTACCGCCAGCCCGGCGCAGACGGGCGGGAAGTCATCGAGCCCCTGCGCACCAAAGGGGTCCAATCCTTCGCGGTAATCGTTGAAGAGAGCTTCCGCAACCAGCCCCGCTCATCCAGTCAAGGCCCCAACTACGGTCGCAAGGCGATGCTTTTCAGCGACTCCCGCCGCCAAGCCTCCACGCTGGCGGCAAGTCTAAAACAGAACCATATGGCGGACCTCTTTCGCCAACTGCTGTACCGTGTCCTGCACACATGTGAGCGCTGCAACGGGTCTGGGGAGATTGAGGAGCGCGGCGAATTCCGCATCGGCCAACCCCGGACTGTGCGGCGCGTTCCTTGCCCAGGATGCGAGGGCACAGGTCGTGCTGCTAATCCCGCACCCAAGGACTACAAAACCCTCAAAGGCCAGGTAATCGAGCTTCAGCTCGAGCGGGCGATTAACCCCACCGGAGAGAGGGTGCCTGATTTTTTTGCTCGTTATGAGGCGGGTGATCCCAAGTGGAGCGAGGAGGCCGAGAAACACTTCGACGTGGCGCTCCTGCGGGAGATCACCGAGGAGCAGTTCTCCCTCGAACCGCTTGGCTTGGCCAAGTGGCGCGTGCCCTTGAACTCTGAAATCGGCAATTTCGACGCACTGACTGGAGAGGAATCCAAGCTATTGATCCAGTCAGTGACCCGGTTGCTGGCCACTGAGAACATAGTTACTGCTCCAGAGCCTCACAAACCGTGGGCCTGGGATTATACACTCGTTCAAGACCACGAGCGAAGAGTGCTTTACCGCGGTGAAAGGATGCTCGACTATGAATTCGGAACTGCTGTGCCGTTCAACCGTCTTCAACACCGGAAACTCGGGCGTTATATCGCCGCGATTGGGCGCAAGCTGCTTCAATTAGGACGCCTGGATGGGCCAGCAGGCTTAGAACGTTGGGCAGAAAAACTTGAAAATGATCTCTGGGAGGCTCTGAACCAGTTATCCATCCTCGAGGACTCTGGGAGGTCAATTCCAAAGGCCAGATACCAAAAGCCAAAGGGTATCCGGCTGAACCGCTTCGTGCTATACCCGATCGGTGCGCAGGTGGCCCGCTGCCGCTCCTGTACCTATGTCATGAGCGAAGCCCTGCTCAATACCTGCATTCGCTGCGGTCAGGAAACCGAGCAGGTCCCTGTAGAATCCATTCGGAACTACTTTCGTCAGGCATCCCTCTATGCACTTCCCGGTAGCCCTTTCGACGATCCATTTCCCTTACGTGCAAGCGAGCACACTGCACAGGTTGCCTCTAAGGAGGCCCGCGATGAGGAGCGTTGGTTCCAGGACTTCTTCCACGGCGATCAAAACCGGTTGGATCGGCGGGTGGATGTGCTCTCGGTGACCACCACCATGGAGATGGGCATTGATATCGGCAGCTTGCTCTTCGTAGGGCTGCGCAACGTGCCTCCTACAGTAGCCAACTACCAACAAAGAGCAGGCCGGGCAGGCAGGCGCGGCAGCGCTCTGGCCACTGTGTTCACTTTTGCGCAAAACAGGAGCCATGACCAGTATTACTTTGATCGCCCCCCAGAAATCGTCAGTGACCCCCCACGAGTGCCAAGCCTTCACCTGGAGAACGAGGTTATCGCTCGGCGGCACGTGCGGTCGCTGGTGCTGCAAAGCTTCTTCAGCCACCACCGCCAGGAACTGGGCGCGGGGCTTTTTGCGAGTTGGGGGACAGTGGCGGAGTTTGGATCCAACCAGACTGCTGATCAGATGCGGCAGTACTTGGCTACGAACCGAGCCACCTTGATCGAGCGATCCAAACGGGTGGTGCACCCCAAGTTCTTCAGCGAGATCCCTGGTTGGCTGGATGCGTTGGTAGATGAGGTGCAGGAGGTAGTCATCCAGCGCTTTCCTAACGATGAGTTGTTTCAAGTGCTAATCCGTTCAGGTTTCCTCCCAAGCTATGCCTTCCCCATTGACGTAGTCTCCTTGACCATTCCTAACGACACTGCCGTTGGGGAGGACGAAGAATACGAAACCGCGAACGTCATGCAGCGTGAGTTGAAGATCGCTATTGCTGAATATGCTCCTGGGGCGGAGGTGGTCCGGCAAAGCAACCAGGTGACCTACAAATACAAGAGCGTGGGGGTTCACGCCCCCTTTGAACGCGAACCTGACTACAGCGCCGAAGGGATCCTCGTGGAGTGCCGCGACTGCCGGGCAGTCTCCCTACTCCAGGTAGAGGCGACTCCACCCGATCGCTGCGAGGTCTGCGGTGGGTTTGACCTGGACCTTCTGCACTACCTGCGCCCTAAAGGCTTTACAGTGGACGGAGCCCTGCCAGATAGCGGCCGTCAGGTCTATATAGCCAATGAGGGTGAAGAGCGTAGCGGTCAAGCATCTCCTGCCCGACTGCTGACAGGTGAAACTGCCTTCAGTATAGGCCATTCTCGGGCACCCTACGCCAACCGACTATATACCAACGTCCGTGTGGGGGATTTGGTCATCAGCAACCGGGGTCCGAACCCCCGATTCCCAGGCTATCTAATCTGCCCGACCTGCGGGCGCGCGCTAGACCCAAACGACCCCCAACCTCACAAGCGCCCGGCTGATGTGCCCCCTCACTTCCCACCGCGCGGACCACGGAGAGGCTCTTGGTGTCCCACACGCCCCCCGTACACTAACCAGGTCATACTGGCCCACCCGTTCCGCTCAGAGGTCATTCTCCTGGCGAGCGACCTCCCGGACTCGCTGGACGCGCCCTTCAACGAGCCCTCAGGTCAGTCTATCTGGTACTCCTTCGGCACCCTGGTAGCTAACGCCGCTACAAGGGTGCTCCAGATTGACCCGGGGGAACTCAAGATTGGAGTGCGGCCCGTACAGCGGGCTCCAGGACGCATCCATGGTGAGGTGTTTCTGTATGACGATGTGCCCGGTGGAGCTGGTTATGCCCGGGCCGTGGACCGCAAGCTCGAGGAGATCCTGGAAAAAGCCCTGCAACTAGGTCGACAGTGCAAGAATCCTCACTGCGCTGGGGCCTGTTATCAGTGCTTGTTTGACTACCGCAACCAGACCCTCCACCCCATCCTCGACCGCCATTTGGGCGCTGATCTTCTTAATTACTTACTCCAAGGCAGCCTCCCAAAACTCGACCAACACCGAATAGACGCCTGCGGCCGAGCGCTAGCTGAATATGCCAAAGCAGACTGGAAAGTCCACCTGGGCACGGAGATTGGAGGAATTTATTTCCCCGTGGTTCTAGAGAGGGCCTCAGGAGAGCAGGTGGGCCTGTGGGTCATTCACCCGCTCATAGCTCGGCCCAGCCTCGAGGCACGTCAACAAATTCTGGCAGAGCACGGCATCCGCTGCGCGGTGTTTACCTCCTTCGACCTTGAGCGCCGACCCTTCTGGGTGCTCAACCAATTGGCACGCTCATGAACCGGTCTAAGTTCGATTGGACGGTGGAGCCACGGCATCAGTGGCCTCCACGTGGTAAGCCCCGCCCCCCTTTTGGTCCCACAGCAATCGAGATCATGCGCTCGTGTCCCCTGCGCCTCTTCTTTGAGCGCTCGAGGGGCTATGAGCCCAGGGTAAGCTTTGATGGCCGTATTGGCATCGCCTTTCACCGTACCCTGGAATCGCTCACCAAATCCCCGCCATCAGGCACTAAGGGAGAAGTTGCCGAAGCGGTGAGTCACCGTTTCCAGCGTGAATTGGCCACCCAGGAGGCTGAAGCGAATCAACGCCCCCGCGAGTGGGGCCTGCCCCGTAACCGCGAGCGCATCCATAAGGCCCTTGAAGCGCTGCTCTCGATTGCGCAACACTTAGGCCAAAATCAGCTTAGGTCTAGACGATCAGTTGCCTGCTCAGAAAATGTGTCAGGTACTGCCAGAGATATCAAGGTAGAAGTAGAGGTGGACGTCATAGGGGCCGGTGGTTTGTTACGCGGCCGGATCGACCGTGTCGAGCACCAACCAGGAGGGATTTACCTTTTCGATTACAAGTCTGCTCTACGTGAGGATATACCCGAGCGCTATGAACGCCAAGTTCAACTCTATGCAGCCATGTGGTTTGAAACGCGGGGAACTTGGCCAGCCCGCGCGCTCCTGGTATATCCCTTGACCGGTGCCAGCCATGAGGTTCCAGTTAATCCTGTGGCCTGCCAAGCGATCATCAGTGAAACAGTGAATCTCATACGTACGGTGGATGAAGTCTCGGAGCCTGGTGCACTGGCGACCCCTGGTGATGTATGTAAGGTGTGTTCCTTCCGGCCCTGGTGTCAACCCTTCTGGGATTGGCAACGAAGCGAATCTAGCCATATGGTAGCCCTCGAGCGGTCAGGCCTAGGTGTCGAAGGGGTGGTGCGTGAGGTTCGACGCCTCGATCACCATATCAAACTGGTGCTTCACTGGCGCAAGGTTGAGGTCCTTCTAGTCTTCGCCCAGGATCGCTTTCCGCACCTCAGCCACGTGCAAATAGGTGACCATTTACGCATTCTCGATGCCCCCCTCCGAGGACTAATGCACAGCCCGCGAGCGACCATAGATGAGCTTTCTGAGGTTTTCTTCCTTAGACTGTGAGAAGCGCAGGTGCCCGATATGATACGTCCCGCCTTGAAGTCACCCCCTGACCTCGTATGCACACCCGAAACACTCGATTCTAACCGAGAAACCCCCGATACATCGGATTCGCCGGAGCAACTCAGAGCCGACATTCTGGCCCACCTCTCAGCCCTTGGGGTAAGCACTAACGGTCAAGTGGGGAAAGCCCTGGATAAGGAGACCATCCGAGCAGCCCACGCCCATCAACGGGATCTGTTGCTGAAAAGGGAGGTTGGGGCTCTCAGACCACGTTTAGAGAGGTACCTGCCGTACTTCGCCGACGGCAGGGATGTCGAACCCGATAAGATCCAACCGAAACTCATCCCGGTGAACGCTGAGGACTGGACTGGGGAATTGTTTCGCCTGGCCACCACGTTATGGTCAGTGCCCGTTTCCAGAGGCTTTGGTCGGCGAATGCGTTACTTGGTGATGGACTGTAGCAACAGCAAACTCATAGGGGTTTTCGCCCTAGGCGACCCTGTATTCAACCTACGGGCACGGGACCAGTGGATTCGCTGGAACGCACAGGACCGCAGGGAGCGGCTAGTCAACGTCATGGACGCTTACGTGGTGGGAGCTGTTCCGCCTTACTCCCATTTGCTGGGGGGCAAGTTGGTAGTCTCGCTGATTGGTTCACGGGAGGTGTCGGAAGACTTCAGCCAGCGCTACGGAACCATGGAGGGCATTATCAGTAAGAAGCAGAAGAGAGCTCGACTAGTCTTGGTTACGGTCACCTCGGCTTTAGGGCGTTCTTCCCTATACAACCGTCTTCACCTCCGGGCTGCCCCCAATCCCTTCGACCCTAGTGCACCCACGCTGGTTAAGCTCGTGCGCATCGGCGTAACCGAGGGCTATGGCCACTTTCATTTGGACGGCGAACTCTTTGGGCGCTTGCGTAATATGCTGATTCAGCACAATCATAAGTACGCCAACGGGCATCAGTTTGGTGACGGCCCTAACTGGCGTATTCGAGTGGCGCGGGTCGGGTTTGAGATGCTGGGGCTCAGTCCGGATCTGGTACGCCATGGGATAAGCCGCGAAGTCTACGCCATGCCCCTAGCTGAGAACTTCGATCAGGTACTGCGGGGTGAGGTGAAACGTGCCATCTTGCATCGGCCAACCCTTAAAGAGGTGGCCAAAGCAGCCCTGCTTCGCTGGGTTCTTCCTCGCGCTGAGGAACGACCCGAGTACCGTGAGATAAACCGGGAGGTTTATCTCGCTCATCTGCTAAAAAACTAGTCTATTTCCAGTAGCAGCAGGTTCGATATACGATCAACTCTAGGGCCGGTGCGTGAATTCACGCTACCAACGACCACGCTAGTAATACCTTCGTGTGCTACCAGAAGCCTACCCTTCCACCCCCGCCATCCTGAGCAAAAGACGGCTGCGGATAAGGTTGTGCACCAGCAGAATCAGGTTCACCCGCGCCAAGAATCCTCCAAACGACCGGGCCTCGATGCGATGAAGCCCCAGCGAACGCACCATCACACTGAAGCGCGTCTCGATCCAGTTCCGCACCTCACCCATCCACTCCTTCCACCCCGTCTCCACCTTCCTTCCTCCCCGCAGACGATAGGGGGGCGTCTGCACCCCCGGTACCCAACGAAACCCCCGGTCTCCTAACAAAGCGGGCAGGTCTTCTAGAAGGTCGGCTCCCCAGGTCTCCCGCGTATTGCCGGGCAGGACGCTCCAGCGGAAAAAAAGCCCCCGCTCGTTCATCACCCCCAGAAGGACATACCCGGCAAAAGCCCCCAGGGGGCCCACCCCCACCGCGCTATCGGGCAGGCCGCGGTCGTGGATGCGATGGCCATGGGCTAGAGGAATGTGCTTGAGATCCACCACCTGGAGAAGCCCCTGACCCTGGGCGAGGTGGAGGGCCAGATGAGCCAGGAGGGTCTGGGCGTTTTTGAGCACGCGGTAGAAGCGGGAGAGGTGGGGGAGGGAGGGGAAGAAGGGGCGCAGGGTGGTCTTGGCGGTGAGGTAGCCTTTGGCCAGATCCTGTCCTGCCAGGATGATGAAGATGGCCAGGGTGATGAGCTCTGCGAGGGTAGCTTTCTGACCCTTCTGGGGTCTGGGGAGGCGGGTACCCTGGGCTTGCAGGGCTTTGAGTTCGTCATCTACCCAGATGTATGCTGGCTTTTATCATAAGAGCCTATGAATCCCACACAGATACCCAGCCCCTTGCCATACCTGGCGGAGATACCCGATCCGAGGGAATACCTGAAGACCGAGCATGAATGGGAAAACCTGATGTTGATCAGTCTGATGGCCCTGGGCAGCGGTCGGACAAATATCCTGGCCATCGCCTACTGGATCAGGGATCAGGAGAAGTACCTGCTGAACACCCTGAAGCTACGCAACCGCTTCGGGCAACGCAAACTGCCCGCCCAGGCCACGATGTATCGCTTCTTCTGGTTCCTGGATGGGCAGTTGGCAGCCTTGCAGGAGGCCATGCTGGCCTGGGCCCAGGATGTGCTGCGGGCGCTGGGCCGGGAAGAGCCGCTGGCCATAGCCACCGATGGCAAACATCTGCGAGGTACCCGGCGGGGCCGCAAGGGTGAGGCGGCTTTGGTCTTCCTCTCCACCTTGGTGCAGGGATTGGGGCTGAGCCTGGGTAGCACGGCGGTTACGACCAGCGAGGCCAAGGCAGCCGAGGGTTGGTTGGTGCGGATGAGCGACCTGGGGGTGGACTGGCTGATTACGGGGGATGCTGGGGTGATGAGCCCGACCCTGGCCCAGCAGGTGGTGGCGCAAAAGGGGGCTACCTCTTCACGGTCAAGAGTAACCAGAAAGACCTGCAGCAGCTGATAGCCTGGGCCCTGGACACATACCCACCCCACCCGGCGTTGTGGATCTGGACACTGAGCATCGCCCCCATGCCTCCCAGCGTCAGTGGCTTTGCCGGTTCCACCTACGCTCTTCGCATGCACCGCCAGGTCATCCACAAAGACAGCGGCCAGGTCAGCGAGGAGACCGACCATGCCATCACCTCGCTGGTCCGCACCCCTCAGGACTTCTATGCCCTTTGGCGCGGGCACTGGCAGGTAGAGAACCGCCTGCACCACCCCCGCGATACCGTCTTTGGTGAAGACGCTTCCCGCAGCCGCAAGGGGGCCGCTGGGTTGATGTATTTCCGTGATGTGCTCATCAACCTTTTACATCTCCACAACCTATCCCCACTGCGCTCCATTCGCTACTTCTCTGCCAACCCCAACGAACTCTACCAGTTGTTGTGCCCTTCGTGATAAAAGCCTAGAGTCTAGGCTTGACAAAGGAAAGAAGAAAGGGGGAGTTGTATGTTGTGCAAACCCCAACTCCCCTCTTCCAGATTATCACCCCTTGGGTCCACGCGGCCTTCGCTCCCCTCAGAAAAACCGTCCGCTCCAACCTCGCCCGCCAAACATCCCTCCCCACCCAGGCTCAAAGCAGACTCAACCGGCTCTGGTGTTTCCCCAAAGACCATCCCCTCCCCACCCTCGTAGACTGGACAGACGGGGAAAACCAAAAACACCAAGCCCTGGTCGCTGCCCTGCCCCTCCATGGCAGAACCCTGCAGCTCGCCTTCGAACTCCACCCCTCAAGCCCCTGGCCCAGCCAGAATCGCGTTGAAGAGGCTTTCTTCTACCGCCTGGGCCGCAAGGTTCAGGCCCTGGGCTACACCCCCCTCTTCGTCCTGGATCGCGGCTTTGACCGGGTGCCCCTGATGCGCCGGCTCAAGACCTGGGGAATGGGCTTCCTTATCCGCTTGCGCGGGCATCGCAGAATACAAACCCAAGCGGGGGAGGGTTTTTGCTTGCAGGAGCGGTATCCACAGGTGATCCGTCCTCAGCGGGAGGGGGTGGAGGTGGAGCTTTTGCTGGCGCAGGGGCCTCCTCACTGTCGTGAGCAGGCGGTGGAGGAGCTTAGGAAACTGCTTCAGGAGCTGGAAGGGGAAAAGTGATGAGAGGTCAGGTCTCAAATGTATTGACCGATTACGCTTTTGAAGAGCAGACCAGCGTTGTAGTCGTACTCGAATAGCTCGGCGTAGCGCCCCCAGTCGATGGCTGTGGCCAGCACCTTTTCGGCATCCTCGGTGGACATGTAGTCTTCCAGCTCGCGCAGGAAGCGCTCCTCGGAGGCCCGTCCATTGGGGCGGGTGTGCAGCACCCGGTGGATGTGTCTGACCAGAGGAACCTGCTGGAGCAGGCGCTCTGCGAAGATGCACTTGCGCCCCTCCAGGCTGGCCTTTACGAAGCGCTGGCCTTCGGCGGTGAGCTGGATATCGCCGGCCTGCAGCACGGCCAGGCCCAACAACTCGGCAGCATCCAGTAGGGGAAAGAGGTCGTCTACTTCCAGGTGCATCTCCTCGGCCAGGCGGGGCAGGTCTTCCTTGCCGTATTCGGGGCCTTCGGCCACCCGCTCTAAGAGTCCGGTGAGGGCCCCCACTGTGGCCTGGGGTAGGCGGTGACCCAGTGTGAGGGGCTCGAGCGTGACCTGCTCAGGGGCCGGGCGGGTGGTCAGGATGCGGTAGATCTCCTCTACCAGCCCCTGGAAGGCAGGGTCCTCGCGTTGCCGCGGATACCCTAGGGTAATCGCTATCTCAGCCCGGATGCGGCCGGGGTTGCTTGAGAGTACCAGGATGCGGTCGGCCAGCAGCACCGCCTCCTCGATGTTGTGGGTAACCAGCAGGATGCCCTTTAGGGTGAGGCGTCCACTTTGCCAGAGGTTCAAAAGCTCGAGGCGCAGGGTCTCGGCGGTGAGCACATCCAGGGCGCTCATGGGCTCGTCCATAAAGAGCACCTCAGGCTCCGTGACCAGGGCCCGGGCAAAGCCCACCCGCTGGCGCATGCCACCGGACAGCTCCTTGGGGAAGGCTTTCTCAAAGCCGTCCAGCCCCACCAGATCAATGGCCTCCAGGGCTTTTTGGCGGCGCCGGGGGGCGGGGATGCCCATTGCCTCCAGGCCTAGCTCCACGTTTTGCTGCACAGTGAGCCAGGGGAAGAGGGCGAAACTTTGAAAGACCATGGCCATGCCCGGCATGGGCCCCTGCACCGGCTGGCCCCGGTAGCGCACCTCACCCGCCGAGGGCCGCAACAGCCCGCTCAGGCAGCGCAAGAGGGTGCTCTTGCCCGAGCCGCTGCGGCCCAGCAGGGCCACGATCTCGCCCTCTTGGAGCTCGAGGTAGATGCCCTCGAGCACGGTGAAGGGCTTGCCCTCGGGGGCAGTGAAGGTTTTGGTTAGATTTCTGGCCTCTAGCAAGGTTTTGTGGTTGGTTTGCATGAACACCTCCAGGATTAGTCCAGCCGGTAGCGTTCCTCGGCCAACTGGTAGAGCCGCCGCCAGATCAGCCGGTTGTAGGTCAGCACCAGCAGGCCCATTACCAGCATCCCCAGCCCCACGTGGGGGTTGAACTCGCCGGTGCTCCAGCGGGCGATGTAAGCCCCTAGGCCGGTGGCGACCAGGGTGGTATCGCCCCACTTCACCACCTCGGCCACGATACTGGCGTTCCAGCTACCGCCGGTCGCGGTAATGCCCCCGGTCACGAAAGCGGGGAAAATAGCTGGCAGGATCAGCCGTCGCCAGCGGTTCCAACCCCGCAGGCCGTAGATGCGGGCGGCCTCTTTGAGGTCGTTGGGGATGGCCGCGCTGCCCGCGATGGCGTTGAACAGGATGTACCACTGCCCTCCCAGCACCATCAGGGGCGAAACCCAGATCTCAGGGTTGAGCCGGAAATGCACGATGGTTACCACAAAAAGGGGGAAGAGCAGGTTGGCTGGGAAAGCCGCGCCAAACTGCGCCAGGGGCTGCACCCATTGGGTGAGGCGGGGCCGCAGGCCCACGTAGACCCCGATGGGCAGCCAGATCAGTGTGACCAGGAGCACGAAGAAGGTTACCCGCAGGGCTGTGAAAAAGCCCAGCTTGAGCACCTCGAGCACTTCCGGCCAGGCGACCTTGCCCGCCGGGGCCAGCGGTGCCTGGCAGGCCGCCGCCAGGTTGGCCGGGGCCCAAACCCCAGGCGTGTCCAGAAGGGCCTTAAGGCTGCTGCTCAGTGCCTGTCCGCCCCTGCTGGCAGCGCATAACTGGGAGAGCCAGACGCTCCCGTCAGTACCGGGGGCGATGTCCAGGGCTGCGAAGCGCTGGGCGATCTCGGGCGATAGCTGTGTGTTGAGGTTGGGGTTGGGCTGTAGCATCTGCCCGCCCTTGAAGCCTAGGCCGGAGCCCAGCAAGTAACCCAGGAACCCGCTCATCAGCGCCAGCGAGCCCAGGACAATGAGCAGGTTGAACCCCAGGTCGGCCACGCGGGAACGCAACCGTAGCCTTGGGGCCGGCTCGAGGGCCACCCCAGGACGGTGGCCGCGGGCGCTTCTGAACCACAGCCACTCCCAGAGGGGTTGAGGTAGCCGGGCAATGTGCTGGGAGAGGCGGGCCCGCTGCAAAAGGGTCAGCATCCAGGACTGTGCGGTGTCGCTGGACTCGGACTGCTCGAACTTGAACTTTTCGGCCCAGGCCACCACCGGGCGGAAGAGGAGCTGGTCGTAGAGTAACACCAATAAGAACAGTGTGAGCCCGGCCCAGAGCATGGCCTGGACATCGGCCTGCTGGATGGCCAGGGCGATGTAGGCCCCTACCCCTGGCAGGTACTGATCATGGTCGCGCCCCACCACCCTGATCACCTCCGAGGCCACCACAAAAAACCAGCCCCCCGAGACTGACATCATGGCGTTCCAGACCAGGTTGGGTAGGCCGAAGGGCACTTCCAGCTTCCAGAAGCGCTGCCAGGAGGAAAGCCGGAGCAAGGCCGCAGCCTCTTGCAGCTCCCTGGGCACTGTGCGCAGCGAGGCATAAAAGCTGAAGGTCATGTTCCAGACCTGGGAGCTGAAGATGGCGAAGATGCTGGCAGCCTCGAGGCCGAACAGGTTTCCCCGGAACAGCCCCAAAAAGATGGCGGTGGTGGCGGTAAGGAAGCCCAGAATGGGCAGCGACTGCAAAAAGTCCAGAATGGGGATGAGCACCCGCTCAGTGCGTGGTATCTTGGCAGCAATGGTGGCGTAGATCAGGGTAAAGGTCAGCGAGAGCAGGAGGGCGGCCAGCATCCGCAGCAGGGTGCGCAGGCCGTAGTAGGGCAGGTAGACCGGATTCAGGCTCACCGTGAGATCAGGGGTGTTGGGGCCATAGGGTGCGGTGGCCCCCCGCAGGGCCAGGGTGAGCAGGAGCAGGAGCAGCAAGATCCCCGGAATCACCACTAGATCCCAGCGTGAGAAGGGAGCGCGGGGCCGCAAGACCTCAGGGGAGGAGAAGACCCGCTTCATGGGTGCCCTCCTTGGCTCTGGTGTTTTAGTAGGGCCAACACGGCCTCCTCGGCACCCGGTCCATTGGTGGCGATGATGGGGACGTGATGGAAGCGTACCCGGCGTTCGCGGGCCTCCTGCAAAGCCCTTACCTGGCTGAAGCGGCCAAGTAGCAGGTGAGCGCCCTCGATCACGGGTGACCGGCCCTCACGGGCCACCCGGCTGACTACGGCCTGCACTTCCCTTTCCAGCAGGCAGGCCTGGGCTTGTAGCCCCTGGAAGACCTTAGCGGTTCTGAGCCCATTTTGCAGGAGCAGTCGCCAGGCAGTGTAGGCGTGCGCGTGTAGCTCTGGGTAAAACTTCGCGGGATACTTGGTGCACAGGGCTTCGCGTAGGTGTTCGGTGGTCTCGAGATGGGCGCCGGGCCGTTTGGCTAGTTGCCCGGCAAGCGCGGATTTCCCCACCCCGCCCACCATCAGGCAAAACGGTGGGATTGGGAAGGAGGTACCAAGGGGATAGGTCAGAAGGCGCCGCTTCAGGATGCTGAGCATGAAAAAACCTCCTTGGGTTCGGCGTTATCCCCAAGGAGGTTGGCCGGGCGGGCCTATAACAGGGGCACGGCACCCCCATGGGGGCTTGGCTTGGGACTGTAACTATCAGCGTCTTCCATCTGGGGTGCTTCGGCTCCTTTCTTTATGGGTTTTGGACGTTAAGTCTTGGGCGATTATGCGGGGTGCTGGGCCATCTACCAAGGGCTGTTGTTATAGCGGATAGGAGTTACGCAGTTGCCTCTCACCCCTCTACTCGGCTACCCTTTTCTGCAAAGCAAACAGGCCAAGAGGAGTTAGCTGCTATGAACCCCCCAAAGTGCACCGACCTGGACTATATCCACTTCCTCATCGCCGCCCAGAGGGTCTTCACCTGTACCGAGGCCGCCCGCTGCCAACCCGAGGAACCCAGCGCTCCCGCCCACGACGCCTTCACCCGCCTGCTCCAGCGACAGCCTCCCGACACGGAGGCGCTGTGGCAGGAGGCCAGGGCCGTGGTGGAGCCCACCCGGGGGCTTCTGATCCTGGACGACACCACCCTGGATAAACCCTACGCCCAGCGGATGGAGCTGGTGACCTACCACTGGAGCGGCAAGCACCAGCGGGTGGTCAAGGGGATCGCCCTCATGACCCTGCTGTGGACGGAGGGCCAGGCCCTCATCCCTCGGGTGCACGGAGCCTGCTCCGTCCCGAAGGGGATCGTCCCCTGCGACTTCAGGATTTATGACAAGCCCTGGGAAGGGAAGACCAAGAACGAGCACTTTATGGAGATGCTGCGGGTAGCCAAGGGACGGGGGTTTGCTCCAGCGTACGTGCTAATGGATAGCTGGTACGCTTCGCTGGAGAACCTGAAGGAGATTGCTCGCCTGGGCTGGCGCTTCCTCACGCGGCTGAAGGGGAACCGGCAGGTGAACCCGGATAGGGAGGGGCTTCAGCCGGTGAGCGAGGTGGAGATACCGCTGGGGGGGCGGGTGGTGCACCTGAGGGGTTTTGGTCTGGTCAGGGTGTTCCGGACGGTTTCGAAAGACGGGGACGCGGAGCACTGGGCGACCAACGACCTGGGGATGACTGAAGGTCGGCGGGGGGAGTTGGAGCGGGCAGGCTGGGGTATCGAGGTCTACCACCGGGGGCTCAAGGGGTGTTGCGGGGTGGAGCGGGCCCAGGTGAGAAAGAGGGCCTCTATCCTGGGCCACCTTCTTCTGTCCCTACGTGCTTTTCTGAGGCTGGAGGTGTACCGCTTGCGAACGGGGGTGAGTTGGTATGAGTCCAAAGCAAGTATTATCCGCGAGGCGATACGAAGTTACCTGGCCAATCCCATACACATCCTTCACCCAACTGCGTAAGTCCTAGCGGATTCAAAAATCGTTATCCAAAACAAAGACCTCCAGGGGGATATCTTTTGGTATCCTATGAGCACGCCCTTCGGTCAGGTTGGTTTGTCGCTGTCCGGTACCAAACTAATCGAATCTGGTATTGTTCGGTATAGGGTTTTGCTAGGTGTGCTACTGCCTGGTCACGAACCAGTGCTGGGCTTGCTTGTGGCGATCGTGTTCTGATCCAGCTCTGACACTGAAGGAACAGCCTCGAGCGAGGCGGTTCTCATCGGTCGTTGATTTTCAGTGCTTGAAGGCTATCTTTCCAGCTTTGCCTTCTGCGGGTTTTGCTGTGCGCTCAGGTCAAGAGGCTTTGGCACTTCCTCGTGAATGGCGCTGGCCCCTTTCTTGAACTCCCTAATCGCCTCTCCCAAGCCCCGGGCCAGCTCAGGTAGTTTGCGCGGGCCGAAGAGCAGCAGGGCCACCAGCAGGATAACTGCTATCTCGGGAAATCCGAGGTTCACGCGTTCCCTCCTTGCCTACCATGGAAGGCGTAGCGGCAGGTCGGTCTAGTTGAACAGCACGTAGGGAGCGATCTTCTTCCAGAGCGAGGGGCCGATGCCCTTGACCTTGCTCTGGAGGTCGTGGGCATTCTTGTAGGGCCGGTGCTTGATGATCTCCTGGGCCAGCTTGGGCCCGACGCCGGGCAGGGTCTCAAGCTGCGCCAGGGTGGCGGTGTTGATGTGCACAGGGGCGATCTTTGCGGCCACCGTGGTCTTGCTAGCCGCCGTCGTGTTTGCCGAGGAAGCAAAGGCCATCAGCGAGCCGCCCATCACAGTGAGTGCAGCCAAGAGCAAACCCAGGGACTTTTTCAGATGCATAATCCTCTCCTTCTGTGACCCAGGCACGGCAGTGGTAAAAGGTAGGTCACGGTCGATACTGTGAAGCCAGGGCGTGAAGGCAGAATGAATTGCCCGTGCTGAAACCTAGCGGTTGCGGCTGGACTTGACGTGGCGCATCTTGTGTACAGTGGGCTCCTGGAAGGGCACCACCGAGATGGTGCCGTCAATCTCCAGTACAGCCGAGGCCACCTGTTCGGTTCGGCTGACCCCGTGCTCGCGTAAAGCCGTCTCGAGCTCCTCGAGCTGAACCCCCTCGCGCTGCAGGGCCTCGCGGAGTATCTGGCCGTTCTGGATAAGAAGGGTGGGGCGGCCCTCGAGGTGCTGGCGCAGGGGGCTGCTTGCTATCGCACGGTTGAGCAGAAGCAAAAGGGCTGCGGCCAGCAGGCCGCCGGTAAGACTGTTGTCGGGGCCGATCATGGCGTTCTGCACCGCGTTGGACAGCAGCAGCAGGGTGAGCAGGTCGAAGGGGGTCATCTGGCCCAGGGTACGTTTGCCGGCCAGCCGCAACAACAGTAGCAACCCCACATAGACCGCTGTCACCCGCAAGGCAGTGAACAGCAGCGTCACGCCATCGCCCAGGGCTTGCATCAGTGCTTCGTTCATGTCAGCTCCTTAAATGCCTTCGGAAAAGGACTTGACGTCTAGTAGCAAATAAGGGACGGGGGTAAACATGCAAAGCTACCCGTCCCTGCAGAAGATTGTAACAACCGCCCTGCTGCTGTCCCGGCGCAAGAAAGCCCCGCTACAGCGATGAGCTCGTCATCGCCCTGGCCGTCTACCAGCACCTCGGGCGCTTCTGCTAGGCCCAGGCGATGCTGGAATGGCTGCGTACCTATGGGCATCCGGGCCGGCCTGCTCAACTCCACCCTCTACCTGCGCATGGTGCGCATGGATTTCAAGCGGATCACTTCGGTCGGGTTAATTCGCCGCCTTCCGGTGCCGAACTAACCGAACCTGGTATTAAGCTGATGGAGACAGCCCCATCTACCGCAGGCGCGGCAAGGAGACCTTCATGAGCGCGATTCGTACCGAAAAACTCAGCAAGTATTACGGCAAGCGGCGAGGGGTGGTGGAGCTTGACCTCGAGGTGAAACCCGCCGAGGTCTTCGGCTTCCTCGGCCCCAACGGCGCAGGCAAGACCACCACTATACGCCTGCTGCTCGACCTGATCCGGCCCAGCAGCGGCCAGGCCTGGGTGCTGGGCCAGCCGGTGCGGGACAACCCGGCCCTGCGCCGACGCGTTGGCTACCTGCCCGGCGAGCTCAACCTCTATGACGGCCTGACGGGCTGGGAGCTGTTCCGCTACTTCGGCCGGCTGCGGGGCAAGCTGGACACGACCTACCTGAATCAGCTCATCGAGCGCTTCAACCTCGACCCCACCCACAAGCTGCGCACCCTCTCCAAGGGCGGCAAGCAGAAGATCGGTCTGGTGCAGGCCTTCATGCACCGCCCCGAGCTGCTGATCCTCGATGAGCCCACCTCGGGCCTCGATCCGCTCTTGCAGGCTGAGTTCCAGAAGCTGGTGCAGGAGGTGCGGCACGAGGGAGCCACGGTCTTTCTCTCCTCACACGTGATGGGGGAGGTACAGGCGCTGTGCGACCGGGTGGGCATCATCCGCGAGGGGAGGCTGGTGGCGGTGAGCGCCATTCACGAGCTGGCCGAGCGCTCGCTGCGCCGGGTGCGCATCCGCTTCGCCGAAGCCATCAACCCCAAGGAGTGGGCCCAGGTGCCCGGCCTCAAGAACCTGCGGGCGGAGGGCGACTGGCTCGAGGCCACCGTGCAGGGCAGCCTGGATCCCCTGATCAAGGCTGCTGCCCAGCACCAGGTGCGCGACTTCATCTCGCAAGAACCCAGCCTCGAGGAGATCTTCCTCGCCTACTACGACGGACGCAGCGCTGCCTGAGGCGCTTAAAGGAGCCAGATATGCACATCCTCACGCAAAACCTTCGCATGGGCCGGGGTAACCTGCTGGGCTTCGGCATTGGCTTGGCCGCGCTCTCGCTGATCTCGGTGCTGTTCCTGCCCTCGATCCAGGAGAACGGTCAGGAGTTGCAAGGCCTGATCAAATCGATGCCCAAGGGCATGCTGGCCGCTTTCGGGATCAGCGAGGGGGTAAGCCTCTTCACCCCCGAAGGCTTCTTGCAAGGGCGGCTCTTCGCGCTGATGGTGCCGCTGCTGCTGATCATCCAGGGCGTGGGCATCGGCTCGGCGACCATCGCCGGGGAGGAGGAGCGAGGGCAGCTCGAGATGGTCGCCGCCCACCCGGTGAGCCGCACCCGGCTGTTTTTGGAGAAGCTTGGCGTGCTGGTGGTAGCGCTGCTGTTCTCGAGCCTGCTCCTTTTCCTAAGCGTATGGCTCGGCTTACAAGCGGTGGGCGTCAGCCTACCCCTCAGCCACCAGTTCGCCGCGGTCAGCGGTAGCTTCTTGCTGGGCCTGCTCTTCGGCAGCCTGGCCCTGGCGCTGGGTGCCTGGAATGGCCGGCGGGCTGTCGCCCTCGGCCTAGCCTCCCTGACCGCCGTAGTAACCTATCTATGGAACGCCCTCGCCCCCCTCAACAAGGACTTAGCCGGCAGCCAGAAGTTCTCCCCCTTCTACCTTGCGACCGGATACGAGCCCCTGCGCAACGGCTTCGACTGGGATTACACCACCATCCTCCTAGGCATCACCCTGCTGGTGCTGGCACTGGGCTTCTTGCGCTTCCGTCAGCGGGATATCGGGGTGTAGAGAGGCTTGTGGCGCGCGGTAGATGGCGTTGACACTCCCGCAGCTAAAGCGCGTGGGATGCTTGGTTTGTTGCCGCCTGCCAATGGGCCCTGGTATCAGACGGGAAGACCCCAGCTTGTACAAGGAGACCATGGCCCTGCGGGCCCTCCGGCAGGGAACGAGCAGGGGGAGGCCGCCCGGCTTCTGCAGAACCTGCTCCAGCTGGAGAAACGAAAGTCGGGGTTGTCCCACGACGTCGTGGGACAACGGGAGGCCGTTGAGGACGTGTTTCGTACCGCCGCCCGCATGGACTGGCGGAGTTTTGTGCAGCACCGTCTGCCCCTCCTGCGGCTGCCGGATGAGCTCCGGGCGGCCCTGGAGGAGGGCAGCATCCCTTACAGCGCGGCCCTCGAGCTCAAGAAGGTGAAGGATGAAAAAGCCCGCAAGGCCCTGAGCGCTTCAGGGGAGCGCGTGCGCCTTACATGGCCCTAAGCCCAAGCATACTGCCTGGATTGAAGCCGCCAAAGCTCGGCGTACTCCCCGTTCCGCGCGAGCAATTCCTCGTGGGTGCCGTCCTCGATGATGCGGCCGTCCTTGAGGACCAGGATGCGGTCGGCCATCAGCACGCTTCCCCGGAAGTGGTAGGCGGTGGCCTAGGCCGTACAGGTTTTTCTTCGAGCAAAGCCCATCGCCAACGGCCAGTCCCGCTGGCCTTGAATCCACTGTGCAATTGCCAGGATGTGGGTACGCCCCCGGGGTCATCAGCACCAGCATGAACCACATTCGTCGGTCGTAGGTGGTGTTGTGGGCCGCGGATCCGGCAAGGAATGGGGCTAGGTATGGGTCTGTTCAGCTACATGCCGTATAAGAGCCCGGCCGGGGCCGCGATCCCTTCCCACCTAGGCCGCCACCGGGTAGCATAGCCGCGTGTGGTTACACCTGCGCGAGCACACCCTTGACCTCTCAAGGCCCCGGCTGATGGGGGTGCTTAACCTCACCCCCGACTCCTTCTCCGACGGGGGCCGCTACACCACACCCCAGGCCGCCCTCGAGCACGCCCGCCGGATGGTGGCCGAAGGGGCTGACCTGATAGACGTGGGCGGGGAGTCCACCCGCCCCGGCGCTGAGCCGGTGAGCGTTGAGGAAGAGAAGCGCCGGGTGCTGCCGGTGCTCGAGGCCCTCCTGTCCCTGGGGGTTCCCATCAGCGTCGATACCCGCAAGCCGGAGGTGGCCGCCGAGGCCCTGGCCCTGGGCGCCCACCTGCTCAACGACGTGACCGGGCTGCGCGATGAGCGCATGATGGCCCTGGCGGCCCGCTATGGGATTCCGGCGGTGATCATGCACATGCCCGTGCCCGACCCCGCCACCATGCAGCAGCACGCGCACTATACCGACGTGGTGGGCGAGGTGAGAGCCTTCCTGCAGGCCCAGGCGCACAAAGCCCTGCGGGCAGGGGTGCCCCAGGTGGTGCTCGACCCCGGCATCGGCTTCGGCAAGACGCTGGAGCATAACCTCGAACTCATCCGCCGCCTGGACGAGCTGGCCGCGCTGGGCCACCCGGTGCTGCTGGGGGCCAGCCGCAAGCGCTTTCTCGGGGCCCTGACGGGCGTCGAGGTGGCCGCGGAGCGGGTGGCGGGGAGCGTGGCGGCCCACCTCTTCGGGGTGAGCCGGGGGGCCCGACTGCTGCGCGTCCACGACGTGAAGGCCCACCGCGAGGCGTTGACGGTGTGGGAGGCCCTGCATGGGTAGGATCGTCCTCGCCGGGATCGAGCTCTACGCCCACCACGGCCTGCACGCCGAGGAGGAGCGGCTGGGGGCACGCTTTGTGGTGGACGTGGAGATGGAGGTGGCCTTCGAGGGCAGGCCCGATGCCATCGGCTCCACCGTGGATTACAGCGCGGTGTTCCGCTTTGTGCAGAAGCTGGCCACCGAGCAGCGCTTCTACCTCATCGAGGCCCTGGCCGACCACCTGGCCGAGGCCATCCTCGAGCGCTTCGAGGAGATCCGCACCCTGGTGGTGCGGGTGCACAAGCCCCACGCCCCCCTGCCCGGCGTGGTGCGCGACGTATTCGTGGAGACGCGGAGGACGCGATGACCTACCCCGAGGCCCTGGAGTACACCACCTCGCTGCTCAAGTTTGGCATCCGACTCGGCCTGGAGCGCTTCCGCGAACTGCTACGCCGTGTGGGCGACCCCCAGACCACCTTCCGCGCGGTGCACGTGGCCGGCACCAACGGCAAGGGCTCGACCACTACCTTCATCGCCTCGGCGCTGCGCGAGGCGGGCTACCGCACCGGCCACTACCTCTCCCCCCACCTCTTCGACTTCCGCGAGCGCATCCAGGTGGACGGCACCCCGATCCCGCCCGAGGCCTTCGCCCGCCAGGTGGAGCGCCTGAGGCCCGTGGCCGAGGAACTATCCCGCGACGAGCACTACGGCCCGACCACCGAGTTCGAGCTGATCACCGCGGCCGCCTTCGGGCACTTCGCCGAGGAAGGGGTGGAGGTGGCGGTGCTCGAGGTGGGCCTGGGCGGGCGGCTCGACGCCACCAACGTCATCCCCCCGCCCCTGGCGGCCGTCATCACCAGCATCGGGCTCGACCACCAGGAGGTGCTGGGCCACAGCCTGCGCCAGATCGCGCTGGAGAAGGCCGGCATCCTCAAGCAGGGCGTCCCGGTGGTGACGGGCGTGACGCAGGAGGAGGCGCTCGAGGCCATCCGCCAGGTGGCCTGCGAGCGCGGGTGCCCGCTCTACCGGGTGGGCCCGGCCGATGGCTACGCCTACTACACCTCCGATGCCCGTGGGCTGTCGGTCTGGCTGCCCGAGAGGCCCCTCATCGGCCTGCAACCCGCCCTGCGGGGCAGCTTCCAGCAGGCCAACGCCGCCGTGGCCGCCGCAACCCTCAACCTTCTGAGGAGCCGGGGGCTCGAGATCCCCCAGGAGGCCCTGCGGCGCGGCCTGGAGCGGGCCCACCTGCCGGGCCGCTTCCAGGTTCTAAAGCTAAAAGACCCGCCCCGCACCCTGGTGCTCGACGTGGCCCACAACCAGGACGGCGCCCGCGCCCTGGCCGAGGCCCTCGGCCACGACTTCCCTGGCCGCAAGGCCCTCTTCGTGGTGGGCATGAAGTCCAACCACGACCCCGCGGAGTTCCTGCCGCCCCTGCGCGGGCAGGTCGAACGCCTGTGGGTGAGCCAGCCCCGCACCAGCCCCCGCCCCGTAGCGGAGCTGCTCGAGGCCGCCCACCGCCTTCACCTGCCCGTCGAGCCCGCCCCCAGCATCCCCGAGGCCCTGGAACGGGCCCTGGAGCAGGCCGACCCCGGCCAGCCCGTGGTTCTCACCGGCTCGTTTCTCACCGTGGGGGAGCTACCGGAGCCTTATCGCCGCCTGGCTACAGCCGCAGACCGGTAAGGCGCACCCCCCGGGTTCCCAGCCCCGCTAGCAGCGCGCTCACGCTCTGCCCAAGGCCCGGTACCACCCAGCCGGGGGCGATATCGGCCAGGGGGGCCAGAACGAAAGGGCGCAGGTGCAGGCGAGGATGGGGGATTATGAGGCCCGGCTGCTCGAGGCGCAGGTCGTCGCACAGCAGCAGGTCAAGGTCGAGGGTACGCGGGCCGTTGGGCTCGAGGCGCACCCGTCCTTGCCATCGCTCGATCTCGAGCAGGAGCTCCAGCAGGTGCTGGGGCTTTAGGGGACTGTAGAACACCACCGCTGCGTTGAGGTAGGGGGATTGTTCCTGCGGGCCGCCCACAGGGTCGGTGTCGTAAACGCGGCTCTTGCGTAGCCCCTGGGCTTCTGCCTCACGCTCGAGCCGGATCACCCCCTGCCGCAAGTGTTCGAGGCGGTCACCCAGGTTAGAGCCCAGGGCCACGGCATAGCGGCGCACCCCCACATCCTAGCACGGCGCTTGAGGCCATGACCGGCATGGGCTCGACACCGGGCAGTAGACCGAGGCCTCACCTGTTCAGAAGCGCCTCGAGAGCCTCCAGATGCCGCAAGACCTCTTTTCGGCGCTCGGGCGGCAGGGCCTTGAGCCGGGGAAAGAGGGCTTTGAAGCGTTTGTGCAGATCCTGTTCCGGCTGTTGCGATTTCTCACTCAGCGCGCGCACCCGCCGGCGGAGTTCCTGCACGGCCAGGCCGGCCTTGGCTTCTTCGAGGAGGGTCTTCCGGGCTTTTTCATCCTTCACCTTCTTGAGCTCGAGGGCCGCGCTGTAAGGGATGCTGCCCTCCTCCAGGGCCGCCCGGAGCTCATCCGGCAGCCGCAGGAGGGGCAGACGGTGCTGCACAAAACTCCGCCAGTCCATGCGGGCGGCGGTACGAAACACGTCCTCAACGGCCTCCCGTTGTCCCACGACGTCGTGGGACAACCCCGACTTTCGTTTCTCCAGCTGGAGCAGGTTCTGCAGAAGCCGGGCGGCCTCCTCCCTGCTCGTTCCCTGCCGGAGGGCCAGCAGATCTAAAAGGGCCACAGTCTCCTCGTAGGGGTTGAGGTCTTCCCTTTTAAGGTTCTCGACCAGGGCCAGCGCCCGGGCTTCCTCCTGGGAAACCTCCAGCACCACCGCGGGCACCTCGGAGAGGCCTGCCGCCATAGCCGCCCGGTAGCGCCGCTCCCCCGCAACGATCTCGTAGCGCCCCTCCCCCAGCGGGCGAACCAGGAGGGGCTGCAGAAGACCCTTTTCCCTGACGGACTGGGCGAGATCCTCAATGCCCTCGAGGCGCTTTCTGGGCTGGTGGGGGTTCGGGCGCAGGGCCGAGAGGGGCAGGCGAGCACCGGACTTCAGACGCTTATCGAGCTGGTCGGCCTTTGCTTCGATATGGGCCAGAAGCTCGCTGAGCTGGCTCATGCCACCACCTCCTGCGCAACCCGCAGCAGGGCATCGGTGATGTCTCGAATCTCCCTGACCGCTTCCTGCGCTCCTTCCACCATGTGAATCGGCATCCGCTCGGCAGCGCTGCGACGAAAGGGGCCGGGGCGCTCGTGGAGGGGCGGGGCCACCGAGAACCGCCGGGCCAGGCGCTCCACACCCTCCAGCGCCTCCTGGGCCGTGCGGGAGCGGGGGTCGTAGCGGGTCGGCACCAGCAGGCGGATAAAGTTGGCCATACCCGCAGCGGTGGCGTATAACTCCGAAACCTCCATCACCCCATTGAGCCCCTGCAAGCCCTTGGCCGTGGTCTCCACCGGCACGATGAAGCCCTCACCGGCCAGACCCGCCAGGAACGAAAGGGGGCCCAGGGAAGGCGGGGAGTCCACCAGAATGAAGTCGTAGGTCGTGCGAATGGCGTGGAGCTTGCGTCGAAGCAGCAATTCCCCAGCTGGTATGGACTTTAGCTTGACATCCAGCACCGCAATGCGCAGGCTGCTTGGAATCAGGTGCATACCGTAGGCCTCCCTAGGCTCGGGCAGCACGCCGTTGGCGAGGGAGAGCAGGGTGTCCTTCTCCTCCACTGCATCCACCCCCAACCACTGGGTCAGGTTGGCCTGTGGATCCACGTCCACCAGCAGCACCCGGTGCCCCCTCGAGGCCAGCTCAAAGCCCAGATCCCGGGCCAGCGTGGTCTTCCCCACCCCGCCCGCGTGGTTGAAAAGGGTGAAGATGCGCCCCTGGCCGCTACCGTCCTCGGTCTCCTCCACCACGTACCAGTAACGCCCCAGTTTGCGCGCGGGAATCTCTTTGTCTTCCGCCATCTTGCGCGCAGTGGATCCGGGGATGCCCCGCTGCTCGGCCCAGAGGGGCAAAGGTATCAGTTTTTCCTTCATGCCCTTATGGTAAAGGGAGCCGCTTTTTGAGTCAAGCGTTCGGGCAATACTTTAGCGCCAACGCCAAGAACCTGGGTAACCCGCTGATGCTAGACGCCCAGCATTTGCATAAGTTCTTCGATAAAACGCGCCATCCGGCGTTCGATCTGGGCCTTTATGGCCGCCTTGGTGACCTCGAGCGGATCCAGCGTGCCAGCCACAAAAGCGTCCATCAGCGCGCCGTAGTAAGCAGTAGGAAAACCTTTACCCAGAATGAAACTCAACATCTTCAGGGCTTTCTCGGCCCGCCCTCGTGCATCCAGGCCTTCCCAGTCTGCAAATTCCGCCGGCTGTTCCGGCTCCTCCGATCGATGAACTGCCCCGGCCTTCCTCGCTCCCGCCGCTGAGCGCTTTGAAGGATGGACATGCGAGACAAAACCAGCGGGATCGGCGTACTTACCCTCGTCATCCCGGATTACATCGACCAGGAACCCCGCCCGGTTGCGCGGGGTGTACCCCGCCTGCAGAATGGCCTCAAAACGGTTCAGTCTCTCGTTTATGCGATCCAGCCCGTAGATGTTGATCAGGTCGTAGGCCACGGATCGCGCCACACCGTAACGGGCCAGCAGCGCCACAGCCTCGAGGGCCTCCTCCGAGAGGCTCGTATCTTTAGCAAAAACATAGATAATCTCCTGCTTGGCCCCCCTCCCCTCGTAGCGCACCTCGCTGAGATAGCCCCGCTCAACCAGCTCCACGTGGGCCCCCTCGAGCGTGCGCCGAACCTTGGCCGGGGTTTGATCCACGATCTTGCAGGCTTTGGCCCACTCCACGATGTTGACGCGGAATTGCATCACCTCTCCCCCATCCGGCAAAACCCGCTGGGCGTCGAGCAACCGGTACAGGGCGCGGGTCAGGGGGCGCTCGAGGCTGGTAAGCAGTTGCAGATCGAGCGGTTTCAGATATTTATCCCGGATTGAATCCACAATTTCGCGCGCCAGGCGGATCTTCAGAACACTCTGCCCTGAGAGGCCCAGCCGGTCATCCTCGCTGGTGTACTCCAGGCGATCGATGTAGCGGAACTTGACCGTGGTCCAGCGCTTACCGCTGCGCCAGGCCTCACTGGCGGTAAAGGTGGCGGTGGCCAGGCGCTCGAGGCTCTCCTTCAAGGCCTGGTAGTAGTGCCCGCTGGTATCCCAGCCAATGGCCGTCAAGATGCGGTACGCTGTGGTCACAATGGTGCCGTCCTCAGGGCAGCCTGCATCCTGGTACAGTGCAATTAAGGCCAAGCTCACGTCGTTATCCAGTCCATGTGGGACACCGCCGTGCTCAGCCACTGCTACACAGGAAAGCCGGGCGGGCCGGCCGTCCAGGTTAAAGTCGACAATCCAGCTGGTAAAGCTAGGCGGTATCCGTTCCTGAATGCTGATGAGGCCGAGCCGTGCCACATTGGCCTCGTCAAAATGCACTATCTCGCTATTGTTATCTGTCTTTTTTTGCTTCATTCCTGCTTGAGATTATACTGACACCTACCACGCTCGTTGTTGCTGCCTGGGTATGATGTTGAATTAAAAAAATTAAGAAAGAAAGAAGGAATTAATTGATGATCATCATCATGCCCCCGGCCCTCAGCGGCTCCAGGACGCGTTTTTTTGAAGAAACTGACCAAGTATTCCGATAATTTTTGCCCCCAACTGACCAAGTATTCCGATAGTCCGAGGCATGAATTGACCAAGTATTCCGATACCTGCCAGCGTGAATTGACCAAGTATTCCGATACTTGAAGCGGCCCAATTGACCAAGTATTCCGATACCCCCGACCTGGGAATTGACCAAGTATTCCGATAGTCCGAGGCATGAATTGACCAAGTATTCCGATAGTTAATCCATGGCAGTAGGCGGTTGGCGAGGTCGTCTAAAAAACCCTCATCAGGACGTAATTAGATACACTTTTTGACCAAGTATTCCGATACTTGAAGCGGCCCAATTGACCAAGTATTCCGATACCCCCGACCTGGGAATTGACCAAGTATTCCGATAGTGCAATTACCGCTGCTGGAGGCTGCGGCTTTATTTGGCAGTTGTAGCCTGCAAGTGGGGAGGGAAAGCCTATCCTGTTTTCTGAAAATTGGTCGTATGAATCGCTACTTGACTCTGGACGACCTGGCCCTCCTCTCGGCGGCCCTGGCAGATCCCCGGGTTTCCTCACCGGCCTCGGTAGTGCCACACAGGTAATGGCTCGGTTTCTGTGGTGAATGGGATAAACGCATAAACTATCCATTACTTCTGAAGCACTGCCCCGGCCTCTAGGGCCGGGTTGTGCTGGACGAAGTGCTCACATAGACATGTGAGGCTGTCTGAGCGCATCACCTTCAACCCACTGGTCATGGGCGGGCGGCCCTGCATTCGTGGAACGCGCATCACCGTGGGCACCATCCTCAACCAGCTCCGTTCCCAGACCCCGGCAGAAATCCTGCGCGACTACCCCGAGCTCGAGCCAGAGGATATTGACGCCGCGCTGGAGTACGCGGTCTTTCTGGCCGAGGAGCGCGAGGTTGCGGTTTGAAGATTCTACTGGACATGAACCTCACCCCTCGCTGGGTGGGGTTTTTGCGTGAACGGGGCCACCAGGCCGTGCGATGGTCGGAGGTGGGACTGGCCAGCGCAAACGACCTCGAGGTGTTGCGCTTCGCTGCCACCCAGGGGTACTTGCTCCTAACCCACGACCTCGACTTTGGCGACCTGCTGGCGTATACCCAAGCGTGGTGATTCTGCGGGGAGTGGACTTGCGGCCTGAGGCTAGCGGAGAGCGCCTGCTGCAAGTGCTGGTGGCCGCGGCAGAGGTGCTCGAGGCTGGGGCCATCGTAGTGGTGGACTCCCGCCGGGTTCGTGTGCGCCCGTTGCCTTTAGGATAGCGAGGGTAGGGCACGGCTCACCTCGGGACATGCACGTACACGCCCACCGCCACATCCTTTGCCCAACTGCGTAAGTCCTAATGGTATTAGATGTTCAGTGCAAAAGTCGCAAGAGGTTGTCGGGAACGGTAGTACGCTTAATTTGCCTCTCCCAGGGCGTGAGTCTAGACTCCTTTTATGGCTTGAAGGCCGAAAAATTTGGAAAAAAACAGGGCGGGTGTTGTTATTTGCCCCAACGGGTAACTTCTTTTGGGTAAGAATCTCATCGATTATGAAAACTTTTGTAGCGTTTGATCTTGAGGCTACCTCTACCGACGCAAAAGCGGCTGAAATTCTGGAAATTGCTGCACAGGATGTGGAAGGTAGAACCTTCCACCGTTACGTGGCCACTTCAGAAGACCTCGATGCTGAGCACGATGCTTTTCACTTTACTGGCATTCCCTTTGATGAGTATGAGCGAGAAAAGATGCCTTTGGAGGCGGTGCTACGGGACTTCCTTAGCTTTCTTGGGGATCGTCCTTTGCTGGGCCACAACCTGTTGCACTACGACCTGCCCGTGCTCGAGCGCGCCTTATCAGCGGTTGGGATGGAGCTTCTCCCGGCCGCAAGGTCCGCGCTGGATACCCTTCGACTGGCCCATCTGGTTTTCCCCACGCCACCGGAAGGACTTGCAGGCTACCGCTTGGGGGACCTCTACGCGTATTTCACAAAGGAAGAACTGAAGGATGCTCACCGCGCCCAGGCCGATGTCGAGGCGACCTGGCGCGTACTCTCCGGTTTGCTGCTGCAAAAGCTGCCAGATGGTCTGGCTCGAGCCTGGCGGGAACTGAACCTGATTGAAGGAGAGCTTTTTCCTGATACCCCGGGGCTGGTCAAGGATCTCCTTGCCACCCCAGCGCTGGTAAAGCTGATCGACTACAGAGGATCGGCCCTGCCATCCCCTGCCAACCTGGGCGAGGATCTGCTTCCCAAGCGGAGGGAGGCGCAGATGCAGATGTTCGAGAAGGTGCAGGGGGCCTTGCGATCCGGGCATCGAATCCTGCTTGAGGCGCCTACAGGTACCGGTAAGACCAAGGGCTACCTTTATCCGGCCCTTCATGTGGGGGAAAAAACCTGGGTGGCCACCCACACTAAAGTGCTCCAGCTCCAGGCCCTGAAAGAGCTCGAGGAGGTGGGAAAGAGGGGCTATGCCGTTCGCGCAGCGCTGGTGAAGAGCCCCAAAGACACCCTCTGCCCCGAGGCCCTGTTCGATCTTTTTCTGGACGCCAGGGAAGAGGACGAAGAGGATTTCAGGGCCGCAGTGGGCCTCCTCCTGCACTACGCGGCCCTGGGTGGGCACGACCTCGAGGCCCTTCCCCGCTACTGGCATTCCTCCAAGGGCTTCCGCGAAGCAAAAGACCGCGTGGGCACCAACCCCCGCCGCTGCCGGGCAGACTGCCCCTTCTTCCACACCTGTGCCTTTCAGCGCCAGCTCGCGCACCGCAAGGGAGCGCAGATCCTGGTAACCAACCAGGCTTACCTGCTGGCCAACTTTCTGAGCCAGGATGAACCCGATGCGGTCGAAGACCAGGCCCATCTGGTGCTCGACGAGGCCCATCACCTGGAGGATGTTGCCACGGAGGCGCTGACCCAGGCCCTGGGTTACGAGGACTTCATCCACCAGCTCAACCGCCTGGCCCACCCCCAGAAGGAGCGGGGCCTGCTCAGGGACGGCCGGCGGCTGCAGGAGCTTAGCGAGGAGGAGAGAGGCAGGGCCAAGGAGATAGTCCAGAAGCTTCTACCCAGCGTGCACGAGGCGCTCAAGAGCTACACCGACCACCTTGTGGACTTCATCAAGAACCGAGGCACCGGGGATCCGCGCTATGGCATCACCCTGGGGGTTAGCAGCCAGTGGAAGCGGCTCGAGGAGTGGCCCCTCATCAATCGCGAGGAGCAAGCGCTGATAGGGGCCTTGATCGAGCTGAAAAAAGCACTGGAGGAGATCGGCCAGAACCCCACGGGGTTCGTGGCCCGTGAGCTTGCGCCCATAAAACAGTTTCTGAAGGACGCCCTGGGGCTTTTATTTGAGCGCCGCCGGGTGCTGGGCCTGGCCTCTGGGGAGCCGGATCAGAACCTTCTCCACCTCTCTGAGTGGGATCCCACCACCGAGAGCTGGCGGCACCTGGCGCAGCCCATCGACGTTTCCCGGGAGCTGAAAACCGGCCTGTGGCCTCGCTTCAAAGGCGTTGTGCTGACCAGCGCAACCCTGAGCGTACCCACCAAGGACGACCCCGAGGGCTTCGACCTGTTCAAGCGCGTGCTGGGCCTAAAAAACGCTCTTTCCAAGCGGCTACCGCCCTCCCTTCCCTACGAGAAGGCCCACCTGCTGGTGCCGCGCCACCTCCCAGAGGCCCGCGAAAGCACGCTGCCGCGCTTTCAGCGCATGTTGCACGAGGAACTGAAGACCCTGCTGCCTTTGTCCCACCGCAGCCTTTCCCTTTTCACCAGCCTCAAGCGCCTGGAAGACGCCAAAGGCGCCCTGGACAGCCTGCCCAACATCCTGGCCCCCCTGACCCGGAAGGAACGAGAGGACGTGGCCAGCCGCATCAAGCAGGACCCCGAGGCCCCGGTGGCCGCCCTGGGCTCCCGCAGCTACATGGAGGGGGTGGATTTCCCTGCCTTGAAGCTGGTGAACCTCGAGCGCATCCCCTTCCCCCTGCCTTCCTTGCTGCTCACCAGGCGGATGGAGTGGGTCTATGAGCAGGGGTTGGATAAGTGGTGGGACTACTACCTTCCAAAAGCGGCGCTCTCCTTTGCCCAGGCCTTTGGCCGGCTGATCCGCGACCAGCGCGAGCGGGCGGGGGATGGGGCTTTTGTCCTGTGGGATAAGAAGCTGCTCAATGCTGCCTACCAGGGGATCTTCTATCGCGCCCTGCCCCCTGGCGTACACCGGCACATCCTCGAGGATAGAAAGAATTTTTACGACCAGATCGCAAGAATCCTGCAGGTGGATCGGGCCTGGCTCCCCCAGGACGAACTGGAAGAAGAGACGCTGCGCAGGCTCAGGGAAATTCTGCTGGCCGGCCTCGAGCCCATCGAAAAAGCCCGCCGCGTTGCCAGAGAGGTCTACGAACTCAAAGTGGACGAGGAACGCTGGGCCAAGCAGGCCGAAGCCATACAGGCTGCGCTGGATGGGGAAGACCTGGTGGCTTTGTTGCCCACGGGCTTTGGTAAGAGCCTGGCCTTTCAACTCCCGGCCCTCATGCAGGGCGGGCTTACCCTGGTGGTTTCACCGCTGGTCGCCCTGATGAAAGACCAGACCGACCGCTTGCTGGAGATGGGGTTGCCGGTCGGGGCGATTCATTCGCTGATGGGCTCCGGGGAGCAGCGCAGCATGCTGGATGAGGTGAGATCGGGCCGGGTACGGCTCCTCTACGTAAGCCCGGAGCGGCTCAACCGGAGCGAGGCGCTGTGGAAGCTGCTCCAGGAGAAGCACGCGGCAGGGGAGCTGAGGCGGGTGGTCTTCGACGAGGCCCACTGCCTGGTGGAGTGGGGCTTCGACTTCCGGCCCGACTACCTCAAGGCGCTGGAAAAGCTAAAGGATTTGCAGGGGGTTCCCAGGAGCTTCTTCACCGCCACGCTCACGCCGGAAGACCTCAGAAGACTGGAGAAGGCGGCAGGGCTGGCGGCCCACAGGTTGATCAAACCGCAGAGCTTCCACCGCCCCAACCTCCGCTTTGTGGTGAGGAAAGTGCAGGGGGAGGCGGGCAAGTTCCAGGTTCTGGCCAAGGCCCTGGCCTGGCTAACAGAGAAAGGGGAGGGGGGCAGCGCCATCGTCTACACCTCCACCCGTGCTGAGGCCGAGCGCTTGGCGTGGGCCCTGGGCCGCCTTTTCCCCGACCTGACGGTGGAGGCCTACCACGCGGGGCTGGGCCCGGTGCCCCGGCGCGAGGCCCAGGAACGCTTCACGGAGGGGAAGACCCGGGTCATGGTCGCCACCACCGCCTTCGGTATGGGCATCGACAAGCCGGACATCCGGCTGGTGGTCCACTGGCGGCCCCCGCGCAGCCTAGAGGAGTACATCCAGCAGTCGGGGCGTGCGGGACGCGATGGAAAGGAGGCCTACTGCCTGCTCTTGTATACCAAGGGGGACTGGGGATTTCTGGAGTGGACGCTGGGGTTGGGCCACGGTGGGCGGGCCCATGAGGAGTTTGCCCGGCGGCTCATCCGCCTTTTGGAGGAGAGAAGAACCCTGGTGGGCTACCGCCAGGAGATTTACCGGGAAATTTACGAAGAGCCTGAGGAAGGAGAGATCGAGGAGGAGCTGCCTGAGGGAGACGAAGAGGAAGAGGTGACCGCACCCTCCCGGTGGGAGGTGGGCCTGGATAACCTCGAGCGCGTCCTCACCAGCCTCGAGCGGGCTGGTGTTCTGGAATATGACTTTCTACCGGGCAAGGCCCTCCTGCTGGAGTCCAGGGACGTCTTGGAGAAGCACCTGCCGCAGGAAGCCCTGGCCGTGCTTCACAGGGCCGGTTACGAGGGTAGCGAGCGAGGGGATGAGCTGGACTTCTCGCGTATTTCCCTGGAGGAAGCCCTGGAGCTGGATCGGAGGCTGTACCAGCTCTTCCGGCAGCAAAATATCTACCTCTACCACTACCGGGAGCCCCTGCTTCACATTCGGATGGGCGGTCGTCTAAAGGACGGCTACTTTGACTGGCACGAGGAGCAGGAAAAGTTAAGGGCTCGTTCAAAGGAGCGCCTCCGCAAGGTGCAGGTTTACGCCGAGAATGGACGGTGCCGCGCCCAAGTTCTCCTCAAACATCTGGGCGAGTCCCCAGGCAGCTGTGGGGACTGTGACATCTGCACCAAGAATGCCGGTCCCTGGGAGGCTTTGGAAGGAGTAGATGAAGAGGAGCTCGAGCGGGCCTACCGCCCCATGGACACCCTGCTGGCTTACTTTGCTTTGGCGGAGAAAAACGCCTGGTCGCAGGAGGCCCGCTACATGTATTTGGGCCGGCGCAGCACCCTGATGGCCCTGCGCGGCAAGGATCGGGGCAAGAGCGGCGCCCTGGGCCGCAAGTACACGGACAACCGCTTCTTTGGCCATCTCTCTTTCATCAAGCCCCGGGAGCTGGAGCGGGCCTTTGAGGAAGCCCTGAGGAAGGGGTACCTCGAGGTCAAGGGGGTGTATGAGGCCAATCAGCTATACGGCCTGACCGAGAAAGGAAGGAGACACTACGAGCGCTGGCAAAGGCGGGAGGTAGGGGATGTCGGAGCTTGAGGAACTCTTGAAGATGCTCGATCGTCCAGTTGAGGCATATGACTCGATACATTCCTTGAAAAAAGCCCTTTGTGCACTGTCTCCAAATACCAAAGAATTGCTCGCCGCTTCTGTTACCCTGGAAGCTCCCTCTGAGAAGGGCTCAAAGCAAGAAACCCCTGTTGTGACCGAGCCAAAGCCGCCGGCCCAGAGCGCACAGGCCCCAAACGCCCGTGAGCAGGAGCTTTTGCGCAGGTTGCGGGAGGGGGAAAAGAAATACCAGCAAAAGGTCAACGAGGCAGAAAAGCTCAGAGTTAAACTGCAAAGAGAAGAGAAAGCCAGGCAAGAAGCGGAAGGGTTGAGGGGAAGGGTCGAGCAGGAAGCGGCCCACCTGCGCAAGGATCTCGCGCAAGCCCACAAGAATGAAGAAGCCCTGCGCGATGAGCTGGTGAAAGTCCAGGGAGAACGCAGCCGCCTTCAGGAAGAAAACGAGGTGATGAAAGGCCGTATAGAGGACTATGAAAAGCGGGTCAGGGAGCTCGAGGCCCGTATAGGAGCGCTGGAGGGTGCAGCGGCGCAAAGGGAGCTGCTCGAAGCCCGGCTGGCCCAGCTCCAACGCTTCAAAGAAGCCCTACCCGAACCTTTCCCGGAAGAGGCGCTGCTGCGGGTTTTGGTACTGGACTATCCCAGCCTGGGCGGCAGGGCAGAGGAACGGGTGACGGCCCTCATCGAGGGGTACCGCGCCTTTCTTGCCGGGGAAAACCACCCGGCGCTTCTCCACAGCAACCGGGATCTGCTGCAATGCGAGGCGGAGGGGATTGTGCTGGTGGGGCTCGAGCGGCTGCTTTTGGATCTTTCGGAGCTTCCCCTTGCCCGCTGGCTGCGCACTCACGCCTTCCGCCTGGAGACCCTGCTTCAGCCCGGGCCGCGGCCTACTTCACCCCGCTTTGAGGAGGTGCCATGAGTCACGACGAGGTGAGGTGGTACGAAAAGCGGTGGCTGGAGGATCGCCGTCGGTGGGAAGAGGAGAGGCGCAGTCTTCAGAAGCGACTGGATGAACAGGCCGCGGAGATCCTCGAGCTCAAGAGGAAGGTTGCAGAATGCGCGGACGAGAGGGTTGAAAAGCTCCAGCGCCAGGTTGATACGCTGCAACAGCAGCTGAAAGAGGAACAGGCCGCCCATATGCAGTGTGCAAAGGCCCTGGAGCAGGCTAAACAGCAGCTTGCAATGCTCGCTCAACCGCCGCTGGGTGAGGGCTTTTTCCGCTACCTGGGGCAGAACATCGGGCTGTGGGATCAGACCCTCGTGGAGGAAGCCCGCAAGCTGGAAGGGTGTGGGATAGAACCATGGCTGAGGGCCATCTGGGAGGAGCGAGAGGGGGCGCTTTCCCGGGTTTTCGCGGGTGAGATAACCGATTGGCAGCGGGTTCGAACCGGCCTGGTGCTGGAGTGGGCACTCCTTGCCTGGCTGGAGGGGGTGCGGGATGGTTGATCTCTGGTTGCACGCGCTGAATCTGGATCGGGCGGTGCAACAGGGGGGTGTGGCCCAGGCCTGCATAGCCCAGGAGGACTTCGAGGGGGCAAAACCCCTCATGCAGAAGGTTTGGCGGGGTGAACGCTGGGGGGATTTGCTCAAGGCGGTGCGCTCGCAAGGCGAGGAACTGGTGCCTGCGCGAGTCCTCCTTGGCTATCTGCGGGGGTATTTCTTTTACCGGGAAGTTCCGGAAAACGACGATGCCCTGTGGTCTAACTTCCTGCAAGATCTGGGGATCAAAGACCAAAACCTACCTACCAAAGCGCAATACGACCGCCTTTGGGAAGCCCTGGAATGGCATCCCGAAACCCGGTTCCGCCTACAGTGGAGTAAGGGCGGTAAGCGGGATTTTATAAGCACCCTGGATGCGATCTTTCACTTCCGCGCTCTGCGCCTGAACGTCCTCAAGGAGGCCTTCCTGTCTTTCTACTCCTCCGGGGAGCTTCCCGCGCAGGCCCAACCCTATAAGCGGGTGTTTCGCAGGCTTAAGGAGGCTATGGAAGTCCTTCTGGAGGAGGGGCAGCCGCCGGCTCTGGACAATGAACAGGCGGTGCTGGGCTTTCTCGAGGCCGCCGGCCTCTACCTGGGGGAGCCCCACCCGGTGCGACTTCTTTTCAACCGCTCGGATCAGGCCCTGAAGGATCTGTACTGGAAGCTCAAAGGAGAGCGGCCGGTCTCCAAGCGGCCCCGTCCACGGCACAGGCAGGTGAGGGTAGAGCTCCTGAACGCCCCCCCGGGCCTCGAGGAGATCCAGCCTGCCCTGAGCCCGGCACCCCTGGTGGAAGGCTGGAGGGTGTATGGGAAAGTGGTGTTGGAGGACGGGCGCTTCAAGCGCTTTTCCTGGGTACCCCGTCGCACCCCGGATGGAGCCCCCCTCCCCGAAGAGCTCGAGGTCTCGTTTGAGGAGGGCGAGACCGTGCGCTTCCGCCTGCATCACAAGGCTTTCGCGGTTCGCTTTTCCCAGCCGGTCTGGAGCCTTGGGGAGCCCCTCGAAGTCCATCCCGTCGATTTCGATCCCGCAGAGCACCCTTTGCGCTACCTTTTTGCTTCCGGTGGGGAGGCCAGAGAGAGCCTGGAAAAGCTGGCAGAGGAAATAGGGGAGACATCAATCCTGGAGGATGAACTCATCGTCGAGATAAGGATCGACGGTCGGGTGGAGGAGTGGCGTGGGGTTGCACGGCTGCCTTTTGTGGTGCAGGCACGCCTGGAGGCCTGGGTTGAGCCCCATGGGGCCTTTGTCCGCACCCATCCTCCGGGCTTGGCCGTGTGCGCTCGAGTCCTGGCAGGGGAGCGCCTGGTAGAGGAGAAGCAGATAAGGCCTGAAGGCCAGGGTGCCTTGGTCGCGCGGGCGGGGCTTTTTCCTCTGCGTGTGGAGCTCGTGTTGCGCGATAAGGCCGTCTCCCTTTCCCTGCCTCCGAAAGGCCGGCCTCGAGACTGGTGGCGGCTTGGCCTGGGGCTGGGAGGGGCAGCCAGAGGTGTCTAAACCAACAACCCCACCCGCGGTGCAGGTGTGGCCTGGGGAAAGCCCCAGCCGAATCTGCCCGGTCCCTTAACGGGGCCGAGGATCGTGGGGATGATGTGCGGATCTGGTATTTACAGTGATAAGTGATATTGACAATATAAAGCGTAATCATTACTCTTGGGATATGGACAGCCTCGAGACCCTGTTGCGGCGCGGTGCAGAGTGGGATCTGCAGGAGCTGGTGCACGAAGCCAACGCCCGCCTGCCCCGCTACCTGCCGCAGGAGTTCGGCAGCCAGCGGGTACGCGAGGAGGTCACCCCCCGCCTGGTGCGCCACTACACCAGCCTGGGGATGCTCGACGAGCCCCTGCGGGCAGGGCGGGAGGCCCGTTACACGGTGCGTCATCTGCTGCAACTGCTGGTTCTGCGGCGCCTGTTAGCCGAGGGACACGGGGCCAGCGCCCTGGGCGACCTGGCCCGGCGTAAGAGCGATGCCGAGCTGTTGGCGATGCTGGAGGGCGGGGTGGATTTCACTGCCCGGGAGACCCCCGCGCTCAACTACCTGGCGGAGTTGCGCAGGCAGTACACCCGGTCCCCACTGGTGGCTTATGACGCCCCACCTCCCCCGCCTCCGCCCCTGCTGCGCTGGCACCGCTTCGAGATTGCCCCTGGCCTGGAGCTGCACGTGCGCGAAGACTTTCAGCTGCCCAAGACCACCAGTGAAACCGAAGCGCTCTTTCAGGAGATACGCAGGCAGCTCATGAGCGTAAAACCGCGTCGGCGCTGAAGCCCGCGTAAAGGAAGGAGGTAAAGATATGCAAAACAACCCAAGCCCAAAGACCCAGCCCCAGCTCGAGCTCATCCCCCTCAGACCGGGGGTAAGTGCTCACCGGCCGCTTCCGGTGCTGCTGCGCATTCACACCCCCGAGCCCCAGGAGCGCCCTGAGCGCCCGCTGCTCAACCTGGCCCTGGTCCTCGACCGCTCCGGCTCCATGGGTGGAAGCAAGCTCAAGTTCGCCAAGGAGGCCGCCATCTACGCGGTGCACAACCTGCTGCCGGAGGATCGGGTGGCGGTGGTGATTTACGACAATAGCGTAGAGGTGCTGGTGCCCAGTACCTTGGTGGGGGAGCAGCGGGGGAGGATAGCCGAACTCATCGGAAGGATCTGCACCGGTGGCAGCACCGCCCTGCACGCGGGCTGGCTGGAGGGGGCCACCCAGGTGGCGGCCTACCAGGAGACGGGGCGGCTCAACCGGGTGGCGCTGCTCTCCGACGGCCTGGCCAACGTGGGTGAGACCAACCCCAAGGTCATCACCGAGCAGGTACGGGGGCTGGCTCAACGGGGCATAAGCACCAGCACCCTGGGGGTCGGCCTCGACTACAACGAGAACCTCATGGCCGCCATGGCCGAGGCCGGGGAGGGGAACTACTACTTCATCGAAAGCTCCGCCGACATACCCCGTATTTTCGCCCGGGAGCTGGGCGGGATCTTGGGCAGCGGGGTGCGGCTCCGGCTAGGGCAACAGGCCCGGGTCCTCGGCGAACTGAAGCAGGAGGCCTCGGGGGATTACATCCTACCCAACCTGGTATCCGGGGCACCGCTGGAATTTCTCCTGGAGCTGGAGGCCCCCGAAGGCCGGGAGGCCTCCCTGGAGCTGGAGCTGGGCTGGGAGACGCCCGCGGGCCAGCGGGAGCGCCTCGAGGCCACCCTAAGGCTGCCGGTGCTGGAGGCGGCGGAGTTTGAGCGGCTCGAGGCCCACCCGGAGGTCGCCGCCGCGCTGGCCCGGCTCGAAAACAGCAAGGCCATCCGCGCCCGCCAGCGGGCCGTGCTGGCCCAGTATCAGGAGAAACTCGCAAGGTTGCGGCGGGAGTTGGAGCAGATCGTCCAGACGTGCGATCCTTACGAGGAAGATGAGGAGGATTTCGACCCCGAGCAGCTGATTCGGGAGCTCGAGCGCCTATCTCAGGACAACCCTAAGACCCCTTCCGGCCGCAAGGGCCGCAAGTAGATGCTTCGAAAGGGGTGTGGATACGCGTGCCTGAGCCAGACAAACCCCACGACGAGCCATCCCAAGCGGGGTTTGACCACACCCTGTGGTTCCCCGCCAAGGGCCCGCTACAGCGCGCGGCTTTCGGGGGCTATGGGACTGGTGAGCCCCCTACACCTCCCCTCGACTCCGAGGCCGTGCGTGGTATGGTCGAGCGCGCACTTCCCTACCTGCCCGGGATCCGGGAGGACCTCGCAATACAGGAAGAGATACGCGAGGACCCCGACGACCGGATAAGGTTGGCGTTCGGCGCGGTGGCCTTCGCAGTCCTTTCTAGAGGGGCCTCCTTCAAGCAGGCGATGGAGGCCTACAAGAACCTGGTGGATCTGACAAACTCCATGGGTTACGAGAGTCTTTGGAGGTTCGTCGATTGGGGGAACTACAAGCATGAGATGCATCGTCCGTCTCATGAGGCCTTTCGGTGGTATACCGGCGAGGTGAGAAAAAGGCTTTTGTCCATCTACGATGCGGTCTCATCCTTCGGGAGGAACGCCTACGGAACCCTTGCTTCGAACCTTTTTGTTCTTTTGTACTTGCTACCCCTAGATAAGAGCGAAGAGGACGTCGTCAGATACAGTGAAGAGCACTTTCATCCTAGTAGTAGCTTCATTCGCGTATCCGCACTCTCTTTGGCTGAAAGACTCGGAAGGTATTGGCTCCCGAGAAGCGTGGCTAGACTGGCTCTGCAGCTCTACGATCACCGTTTCGAACTTATCTCGCTCGACAGGTATATGATGGTGGGCGTCGACATAGCCTTTGGCGGGCCAGGCCACACGGCACAGCCCGCGGAGCAGTACGGGAGGTACGAGCGCTGGTACCTGGATCTGCTGCGGTACTGGCGGGACGAGAAGGAGGCGCTGCCAGCCGATACCACTCCCTTCATGTGGCAGTACGCCCTCTGGCTTTCCTTCCAAGGGGTGGGCTTTGAGCCGCTCCGTGAGGTCTTCCTGAAGGCCAAGGGACTGATCTTGCCCAGGGAAGCAGGGAGGTCATGATGAACGAGATGGAGGCCATCTTCCGGGAAGAGGTTGAGAGTTTTCTGGAGCGGTTCACCAAGAACCCAAGCTCCTTTGCCGTCGCCCCTGTCTTTGTGAACCCGGATCCCGCCTTTGCGGGCAGCGAGCTGGAGATCCCTGAGTTGGAGATCCCTGGGATTCCTAGCTCAGACATTCCTGATCTCTTCGAAGATCGCTGGGGTTATGAGTACGATGACCAGTATGATTTTGGTCTTGATTTTGTTTTCGATAGGTGCGAGAAAAGGGTTGTAGGAGTCGTCATTCATTGCAAACTGGAGGATTGTGAAGAACCTGCGCCAGGGCATAGCGACAGCGACCGCGGCTTGATTTTCTACCCCGAGTTTTTTGAGGAGTGGAAAATGCAGGAAAAATTGCCCTGGTCACTGCGGCCGTTGGCGCGCCTTGGGGCCTTGGACATGCTCGACTTGCAGGTGAGGGGGCATCTGGAGTGGGACGGCGAACTGAAGTATGAGGATCTGGAGAACCTAAGGGAGCTGTACAACGACGTAAAGTGGCTGCTGGAAGGTCGCGTGTGGAGTTTTATAAGCGAGCATCTACTTGACCGCCTCCATGAGCTCTACGAAGACGCGGAGTGATTGAGTATTGAGTATGGCCAAGATCAAGACGGGTGGCTTTTTCGACTTGCTCATGAAGGACCCAGGTCACTTCTCGCTCTACCTTTACCTTACTTATCATCTCACAAGGGTGGATTGGGATGAACTTGCCGTTGAGAGACACGGGGGAGAGTGGACGGTCTCGAGTGGCCTTCTGGGAAAAACGTGGAGAGCCCCGGCTTACCCCAGTGGGGCGTCGGTGTTGATAAAGGAAGAAGAGTCAGAGAAGAGAGAACCAATGGGTATTAATTTGTCTTTTGGTGGCGGTGGGCCAAGGGCAGTGCGTATCGAGGGTGGCTTCATCGAAACCCCTGACAGCTGGTTCGTTTTTGAAAGGCAGGATCAGAGGCCAAGGCTGGTAGGGGCCGTTATCTCCGACCTAAACCTAGAGCTGGGGGGACCGATCATCTTCATCGAAATCTTCTATCCCGAGGTCTTGGAGGAATGGAAGAACTCCCCGGAGCGTAAGAACTTCATGCAGAAGTTTTCTCGACACCAGCACGTCGAAAGCGACCTTGAGGAGGAGCTAGGGCGCTTTGTCACAGTGAACGCCAAGGCCATGGGGTATAACCTGATGCACATGCTGGAGTTCTTCAACCAGAAGTATCGCTCCCTTGAAGGAGGGCAGGCGGGGGGGTGAGCCTGACGGGGGAAAGCGGCGGGATCCCTCTTTAGCACAACAGCTCCTACGCGCAAGAACATCTCGAGCCCGCAAGGGGCGGAAGGCCTTTAGGAAGGGTTGCGCCATGGCCCGACGCACTTGGTTACAGGCACGACCAGAGAACCTCGATTTTCACGCCTCCCCCGACCGGTTGGTCTGGTTTCCCTTTTCCAAAGCCCCGAGGATTCTTTGGTAGAGGCCCGTAGCCTCTTCTACAGGAACCTCCTCGTACTCTCTAGTCTCTTCCTTTGCATTTTCCATATCGCTCCAACGGATAGCCTCTAGAAGAGGGACAATCACCTTGTTGAAAGCCTCCTCGAAGGTAAGACCGTCTAGCTTGTGCCTGTCGAACCAGAAGGCGATATAGGGCCAGATAAACTTGAAACGATCGGTAGGGTCGGCTATTTCGACCAGCGACCTTTTGTACCGTTTGATTTCCTTGGCGACGTGTTTGAAGGCTTCTTCCTCGCTCTCGCCATACCCGATGGAGTTCTCATAGCTATACAAGGCAAACAAAAGCAAGGGATCCACAGGAGAGTTGGCCAGCCTGTGCCACTGGGACTTTAGTTCATTCAACCAGTTGAGGCTACTCATGCTCCAAGGATAGTGTTTACACTATATATTGTCAATATCACTAAAAATTGTCATCATCAAGTCCGTACATAAGCACTGGAGTACCTGGGGAGAGGTTGTGCCCTTTGATGAGGAGCAAGCGGGAATCGGCGGCTACTACAGGGTTGACCTTCTCCCCGGGCTGAAAGTCAGAGATACCGGCGGTACTATTGAATTGGTAGGGTTCTAGGTCGAGCGCTTACCGCCACCTGCGTTGCATTGGCCAGCGCGCTGAGATCGGGGGCTGCTGGGAGATTTATCGGAACCCAGCTGGCGTTGGCCGCAAGCCCGGGCGTAAATGTGGCCGTCACGGCCCCTGAAGCAGTTTCTATCCTAGCTGCCATGGGATGAGGTTCCCGGTGGTAGCCGGTGGCAGGATAGCAAGGCCAGCGTCATTCCAGCGTCACTGAGCGGTAACGTTCGATGGGAGCATGGTTGATTGCAGGCCACCGTCACCACGCCCCTGGCCTTCTGCGCCTGGGCGATCTTTGCCCTGCCCGCACAGTGGCAGGATGCTTGGCGAGCCCCCTGGCTATCTGGTGCAGTCCAGGTTGAAGCGGAACGAGGGGTTGGGGGTGGAGTATCTCACCCCGAGGCTGGCTTGCAGCCGGGCCGGGTCTATCTGTACCAGGAGCTTGGTGGGGGCCTCGGTCTGGGGGCTATCGAACTTGAGCTGGTAGATCACCGAGGCCCCCTGGGCGATGCGCTGGTTGCGCAGGCTGTTTTCGTACTCGCGGGTGATTGCGCTGATGCCCATCCCGCTCGTGGAGCCGTCGGCGAAGGCCAGGGTGAGGCCCGAGGCGTCGAGCACCCCGGTCTGGCCAGGCTCGAGGGTGCGATTGGTTCCGTTGCGCACCTCGACCGTGACCCCCCAGCCCTTCTGCCCGGAGATCTCGATGGCCTCAACCTTGGTCACACGCATCCGCCAGATGCCGTTGAAGGCGAACTCGTTCAGGCAGGCCTCGAGGCTTACCCGCTGCTCGGCCCCGCCGGGTGCGGCCGTGGTGAGGGTGAGGGTGGTGCCGGAAACGGTGGCATTGATGCCTAGGCTTCGCAGGGCGCTCACCGGCACGTAGTTCTGCCCGTTTACCACGATGGCCTTGGCGCTCTCGGCCTTTCCATTGATCACCAGATTGAGCTGCCGCTGCACGGTCTGGGCGATCACCAGACCCAGGGCGATGATGGCTAGCCAGGCGAAAAGTCTTTGCATATAAACCTCGCTTTTCTGCTTTGGGGACGTTTGGATCAGTGCTTTACTCTATTCTTGTACATCTGAGCGGGGCGAGGCAACCCAGGAGCCTCCGGCTGCTCGGTTGCCCCGCCATGACGGTGGGGTGCTGGTGGGTGGGAGCGGTGCGCTCAGGGGTTCTGCACTGTGCCCATCGCGGTCAGGAAGGTGGCGGTGAGGGTGCGCCTCGAGACCGTCCCCTGTGCCGCGGTGTTCTCCTCGGCCAGCAGGTAGAAGGTCTTGGGGCCGGGGGTGTCTACCGGGAAGACCCGCTCGGCGCTCACGATGTAGCTGTACGTCCCTGCCGGGAGACCGGCGGGCATTGCGATGCGCCGATCCTCCGCGGGCCGGAAGGTGTCGGCGGCGTTGGCGACCCCGAGGGTGAAGGCCGCGTTGCTGCCCCCACTGTACTCGATGTTGAGCTGGGCGGTCGCGCTGACCTTTACGAAGCCGGGGCCGGGCACGTTGATGGTCACACTGTCCACGGCGGGCGTGGGTGTGATCGGGACGGCATCGGGGCTGACCGTCTGGGCCACGCCGGGGAGGCCGCGGCCCAGGGCCTGGAAGTTGGCGTTGACCTCGTTGGCGCGGATGGTGGTGCCGGAGGTAAAGGTATGTGGTAGCGCGATTTCGGCCAGGGCACCGGCCCCGAGCAGGCCCAGCGCGAGCCCGAAGACCAGGTTGCGGAGTTCTTTGCGGGTCATGTGGAGGCTCCTCGAGGTCAGCGCTGCTTGATCACCAGCACGTTGAACTTGGCCCCGTCCGGCATGTTGTTGCCGTCGGCGCGGAAGATGCGCCAGCGACCCGCGCCGCTGTCGTAGCTGACACCGATGGGGGCGTTGATAAACGGATCGGCTCCGCTGCTGACATGGGTGACGATCAGGATGGCGTCGGGGTCGTTGTTGGTCATGGGGTTGTCGAGGGTGGTGCGGCTGGCGTTGATGTTGCCGGTGGTGGCGGTATGCAGGAAGGCCGGGCGGTTGATGTTGTTCGGCACTGCAATGGGACCCTCGATCAGCAGGGCGGTTCCGCCGGAGACTGCCCTGGCCGAGACTCCGACTCCGAGGCCTTGAGACCTGCCCTCCACCCCTATTCCCGAGCCATTGGTGATGCCCCGAACCCCCCAGCCGGTACCGGGAACAAAGCCTTCAACTCCTGCGCCAAGCGCCGTCACGGCCTCGCCGCGTACACCTATGCCACTGCCACCGGCCTTACCGAGCACCCCGTACCCAGTGGTGGCTACCTCACCTTGTATACCGGTACCGGCGGTTGCATTATTGAGTACCCGCAGGCCCGGGTTGGTGGTCGAGTTGCCCGTAAGGTCAACCCCGAAGCTGACCCCGCCGGTGGCATCGTCGGCCCAGACCAGGTTGCCGCCCTGGGCCTTGATCACCTTGCCGTCGCCGATGGTGCCGCCGATGCTCAGCCGGCTCACCCCGATGGGGGCCTCGAGGGCCTCGATGGCCGAGCGCAGGGTGCTGAAGTTGGCGTTCACCTCTGCCGACTTAATGGGCGTGCCCGCGCTAAAGCTGGTCAGAGGCCCCACGCTCAGACCCCACAGCCCGCTGGCGACGAGACCTGCACCTAGAGTGAAGAAAAACAGGTTCTTTCTACGCATAACATTCTCCTTTTGCGTCCTTACTGCCACGTGGCCTGATCCCATTTGCTGCTATCCCAGATGCCGTTGTTGCCACCGCTTCCACCGCCCCCACAGGCCGCCAGGGCGAGCAGCAGGGCGATCAGGGTAATGAGGCCGAGTCGTTTCTTCATAGCGTCTCCTTTCGCATATCCCTCCTATCGAATCCCGACCACCCGGCCGCCGGACTCCCGGCACAGCCGCTCGAGGTACTGCAACAGCTCGAGGGGGCTGGAGAACTCCGCTCGCTGGTCGGTCTCGAGGTCGAGCAGGGTCGCCCGCCAGGGCCGCTCGGGCTGCGAGGGCTCGAGGCGGATCACCACCATCAGCGGCACGGCTTGACCTTGCTCCGACACGCCCAGGAGCTTAGAACATCCAGCGTCATTTCATCGTCATTGCTTCGTTATCCCAAACCAGGCCAGATGGCTCGTTAGATCAACCTGTGGAAGCAAACCCTGCCCCGAACCGGGTCAGGGCGAGACGGGCTTGCAGAGCCTCGAGCCGCACCGCGCGAAAACGGTGTATGCCGCCGTGCAGTTCTATGGCCCGCTCGAGGTCGGCCCGGGCCTTGGTTCGCTCGCCCAGCGCCAGCCATGCCCCGCCCCGGCTGTAGAGCCCGTTGATCTCGTGAACAATGTTACGGGCCGCGTGCTCGAGGGCCCGCTCGGCCCAGCGGAGCGCCGAGGGCCCGTTGTTGCGGAAGAGCTCGAGCTCGGCGTATAGCTGGCCTACCTCCGACCATCCCCAGTTCAGGTGCCGGGCCAGCTCGGTGCAGCGCTCGAGGTCTTGTGCGGCCTCCTCGGCCCGGCCCAGGCCCAGCCAGCCCTCGACCCGCACCAGCAGGCCGACCAGCTCCTGCCGCTGCACCCCGCCCTGGCGGGCCTTCTCGATCACCTCTGCGGTCTGCGGAACAGACTCCTCGAAACGGCCCAGGCTGTTCAGAACCCTGGCCCGCGCCACCCCCAGGCGCTCCTGTAGCAGCCAGAAGACCGCAGGTGCGGGGCCGTTCTGCCGGAGGAGGTCTTCGGCCTCCGCGAGCAGCCCTATGGCCTCGTCCGGGCAGCCTTGCAGCATCCGCGTCAGGGCGTGGCAGAGCTGGGCCTCGGCCAGGTGGAAAGGGGAGAGCTGCCGGGCCAGCGCGAGGGCCCTATGCCCGTCGGCGGTGGCCTCCTCGAGCAGCCCCAGGTCGCGCTGGTAGTGGGTCACAAAGATCAGCGGGTAGAAGGCCTCGGCGGGTGAGGCCTCGAGGCCGTATTGGTAGGCCTTGCGGCTGGCCTCCATCGCGCCCTGGAGGTCTTGCTGGTCGTCGAGCACCATGCCCCGGTAGAACCAGACCCGGCAGCGCTCTTCGGCGCTGCGGGCGCTTGCCGCCATGGCCTCGAGCTGTTCGAGCTGCTCCTCGAGGCAGGTGTTTCCCACTTGGCGGGCGAGGTAGAAGCGCCGGGTCTGGATCTCGAAGCGCTCGGGGTGGTCGGGGGGTAAGGCCGCCAGGGCCAGCACGTAGTACCGGTCGGCCTCGGCAAAGGCCAGCACCCCGTGGGCGTGCAGGGCGGCCCTGACCCACCACTGCGCGGCCTCAAGGGGCATCGCGGCCTGCTGGAAGTAGCCCGCAACCCTGGCCGGATGTACCCCGCCCTGGGCGTAGTGCTGGGCCAGCCGGGCGGCGATGAGCCGCCTGCGGTCGGGCTTGAGGGACTCCGCGATAGCCCTCGAGATGAGTTCGTGCGAGAAGCGATAGCCCTGCCCAGCGGCCTCGATCAGCCGCGACCCGCTCGCGCGCTCGAGGGCCTCCGAGACCTCCCATTGCGAGAGCGCGGTGGCCTCGGCCAGCGTACCACTGTTGAAGGTCTCCTCCTCGATCAGCGCGGCCACCTCCAGGCAGCGCCTCACCGAAGCCCCCTGGCGCTCGAGGCGGCTCAGGATGGTCTGGCGCACGCTGGGGGCGATCGGCAGCTCGGCGTAGTCCTGCGTGGCCTCGTCGTAGGGGGTCTCCCAGACGCCCCCCGGGCCCTGCCGGAGCTCGCCCAGCTCAAACAGGTTGCGCAGGGTCTCGAGCACGAAGAGCGGATTGCCCGAGGTGGCGCGGTAGAGCCGCTGCGGGAACAGCCGCGCGGGCCGACCCGAGAGGTGCGCGACCAACTCGGCCACCTCCTGCTCGCTCAGGGGCTCGAGCTCCAGCCACTCGGCGGCGCCGCTGCCCTGCCACTCCTGGTAGCGCTGCGCGACCTCGGGCAGTACCTCATCGGGCCGGAAGGTGGCGACCAACCGCCTCGAGCCCTGCGATACCCCGAAGGCCAGGGCCTTGAGGCTCCAGGGATCGGCGAAGTGCTCGTCTTCGCTCAGAAAGATTTTCGAGCCCCCGCTGGCCTGCGACAGGAGCTCGCACAGGGCCTGGAAAAACCTCACCTGGCCGCCCTCGTCGAGCTGGGGTGGGGCCTCGTCGGAGAGTTCGGGGACGAGGCGGGCGGCCTCGAAACGCACCCACGGCCTGAGCTCGAGGCCCGGCGCAGCGCCCAGCGCCTGCCGTACCCAGCGGGTCATCGAGGCATAGGGCGTTCCTGCGTCGCCCGGCCGCCCCGAAAGGGCTACGTAGCTGCCCTTGTCGGCCAAGAACTCCTGCACCAGGCGGCTCTTGCCTACCCCAGCCTGCCCCGCGATGAGCAGAATGTTCTTGCTTTGCCATGCGGCCTCGAGGCGCTTCAGGGCTTGCTCCCGGCCCACCAGCGGCGCTCGCAGGCTGGGGCTGTTCACCGCCAGGGGCTTTGCTCGAGGCACCTCCCTGCGCTGGCGGATCTGCTCGGCCAGGGCCTGGGTCTCGGGCAGGGGCTCGAGGCCCAGCTCGTCGCGCAAGACCTCGGTGAGCCGCTTGAACTGGCAGAGCGCCTGCTCGGGCTGCCCCAGCGCCGCATAGAGGCGCATGGCCTCGCGGTGCGGCTGCTCCTGCAGCTCGTCGAGGTGGATCAGGGTCTGGAAGGCCTCGAGCGCCCCCCGGAGGTCGCCCTTGCGCTCCAGCTCTCTCGCCTGGTGCCCCAGCGCTTTGGCGTAGGCGCTGCCCAGCCGTTCGCGCTGGTGCCGCAGCCAGACCTCGAACTGAGACGCGTTGTCGAGCTCGAGGTCTTGAAGAAACTCTCCGCGCCAAAGCCTGAGGGAGTCGGCGCAGCCGTGGCCCTCGAGGAACTCCTCCACATCCAGCTCGAAGCCGCACAGGCCGATCTGCGCCCGCCCGACCTCGAGGTGCGCTTGCACCGGGGTCTGGCCCAGCTGATACAGAACCTGCCGCAGGTTGCGCCGCCCACCCTCCTCGTCGCTTTCACTCCACAGCAGGTCTACCAGCCTCGAGCGCGGCGTGCAGCCCTCGATCGCCAGGTAGGCCAGCAGCGCTACCGCCTTGCGCGGTAGTCTCAACTCCACGGCATGCAATATCCTGGGCTGTCCCAGCAACTCGAGCCGCAGCATGACCTTAGCCCTACACTAACATCTGCTCGGAGTTTTTTCTGTGGCATTTGGATTGACATCCTCCCCCGGATGAATCCGGGGCCATCCCTGGTCAGGCCACCAGGGGAGGTTTGTGGTTTGTATGCCGTCCCAGACGGAATGACAAGACCACGGGCCGTGCCACTTGGTGTACGGGCTCCCGCCCGCCCTGTAGGGTATCGTTCCCCCGGCCACTACGCCGCGTGATCGGAGATACCGGGAACGCCTGTTTTAGCACCCCAGACCCACCGCGAAGTAAGCCTCACCCTAAAGGCGAGGCTTACCGAAGGGTGGACTTTGCTAGAGAGGAAAACTCAGCTACCAATCACCCCGCCGTCCAACTTGCGCACAGCCACCACCGAAGGGCGCGGCACGTTGGTGCCGTCCGGCCACGAGCTGACCGGCTTCTCCAGGGTACCGCCCTCGCCGGGGTGCTGGATGCCCGCGAAGAAGTTCTTGTTGTCCAGGGTGAAAATGGGACCGCAGATCTCTGCACCTACTGGGGCCGACATGAACTGGCGAACATAGCCGCGTTCAGGGCCCTGGGTTGGCACAGCGTACACCGCGTCATTCTTGCGGAAGGTGCCGTCCTGTCCATCGGTGGCGATCCACATATTACCGGCCTGGTCGAAGGTGATGTTGTCCGGGCAGGAGACCGGTGAGACCTTGTCCTTGGGGAAGCCCGCAAAGTAGGTGCTGGGGTCGGAGGGCTCCCCGCAAACCAGGAACAGGGCCCAGCGGAAGGTGGTTGCGGTGGGGTCGTTGCCGTTCTCGAGGATTTCCACAATATGCCCGTGACGGTTGTCAGCGCGGGGGTTCACAGCGTCCACCTGGGCAGCGGTACGGCGACTGTTGTTGGTCATAACGGCGTAGACTGCCCCTGTGACCGGGTTGCGCTCCACATCCTCAGGCCGATCCATCTTGGTGGCACCCAACAGGTCGGCCGCAAGGCGGGTGTTAATGAGCACATCAGCCTGGCTGGCGAATCCATTGGCGGCGGTGAGGGGGCCGTTACCCTGCACCAGGGGGAGCCAGACCCCGGTGCCGTCACTGTTGAACTTCGCCACGTACAGGGTACCCTCGTCCAAAAGGTTCATGTTGGCCTTGCGATCGGCGGGGTTGAAGCGCCCTTTGCTGACGAACTTGTACAGGTAGTCGAAGCGCTCATCGTCGCCCATGTACACCACCACCTGCCCATTGGGGGCTACCGTGGTCTCGGCCCCCTCGTGCTTGAAGCGGCCTAGGGCGGTGCGCTTTTTAGGGGTGGAGGTGGGGTCGTAGGGATCGATCTCCACGATCCAGCCGTGCCGGAAGGGCTCATTGGGTTCCTTGGTGAGGTCGAAGCGGTCGTAGAAGAGCTCCCAGCGGCGCCCGCTGTTACCCTCAGGTAGCCCATAGCGGGTGTGGCTGCGCTTGATGGGGCCCTCGGGTAAGGCGTTGTTACCGGCAAAGTACTGGTTGAAGTTCTCCTCCGCGGTAAGGATGGTGCCCCAGGGCGTGGTGCCCCCCGCGCAGTTGTTGAGCATGCCCAGCACCCGCCGGCCGGTGGGATCGGCCTTGGTCTGAAGCAGCGGGTGGCCGGCCGCAGGGCCCGAGAGCTCCATGGGGGTGGTGGCGGTGATGCGGCGGTTGTAGACCGAGACCGGCAGGTAGTAGATGCTGCCATCGGCGTTCCGGCGCACCTCCACGGCCGTGCCCCCGTGGGCGGCCAGCTCGATATCCACCTGTTCCTTGCTGGGGCTCCCTGGTTTGTAGCCGGGGAACATCAGCTCGGGGTTGGTGTACTCGTGGTTGGCCCAGAGGATGGCCCGGCGGGAGTTGCCCGAGGCATAGCCGGGCAGGGGCAGCCAGGAGATATAGTCCACGTTGTAGCCAAAGGCGTTTTCCTGCGAGCGAACGTCCCAGTTGTTAACGTCGAAGCGCCGGGCCCCCCGCCCGATGGGGTCGCCCCAGCGGATGACAACATTGGTGGTGTAGCCTTCGGGTACCAGAACCCTGTCCTCGGTTGAGAGGCTGATGGGCTTGAAGCCAAGGCTACCGGCTGATTTTGCCCTGACCAGCCCCGAGAGCATGAACAACCCCCCCAGGCTGGCCGCCATGAAGCTACGGCGGGTAAGGGCCTCCTCGATCACACTCCGCACATACGGGTTCTCGCTTTGGTTAAGAACGGGTTGGGCACAGGCATCGCCGCATTTCCAGTGACAGGTGGCCGGGGAGCGCCCGCCGATATGTGCATCCTCGGGGTGAAACTCCTTTTCGATCCGGATCATGTTTGCCCTCCTCGGGACTGTTATGAAGCTTTGGTTTATAGTTCCCTCGCCTGAGAAATTTAGATACCCAAAGTCAGGGACTTGTCAGACTGGGCCAGACCATACCTTCCTGGTTACTGGTTTTAAGCTGTTGAAGGCCCCGAGCTTCTACTTAGGGGATGAAGTCGGCGTGCTATCTGGTTTGATCGTATGCTAGGTTTTCCCCGATCCGGTACGGGCCATTTGGCCGGGTGTGGAGCGGCTCCTGTTAGAGACTGTGCTCGGCCGGATACATGTGAGACTCTGAGCGAAAGAGAATAGGGGGAACCGACTCTGGAAAGGAGGTTCCCCCAGATGCAGCTTACTACAGTTGGAAAACCCCTGCTCAAAGCCGCCAACCAAGCCAGCCAGCTCGAACAAGCAGGCGCCGGCGACCCCGTCGTGGCCGAGCGCCTGCGGAAGCTCAAACTGGTAGAGACCCTCAGAAAAAAGAAAGTTCCCTGGGACGAAGTCCAAAAGCTGGTAGGCATCAGCAAGGCCACCTACCACCGCTGGAAAAAAAGACTCGAAGAACAAGACCTTGCCGGCCTCAAACCCAAAAGCCGCAAACCCAGGAAGCTGCGCCGGAAGGTACACTGGAAACCCGATGTCCTCATACGCATAGAGCGGCTGCGCAAACAAAACCCCACCTGGGGCCGCTGGCGCATCGGGCAGAGACTGCACAGAGAGGGCTACACCCTAAGCGAACGCACGGTAGGACGCATCCTGAGCTACCTGGAGCGAAGCGGCCGGGTGGAGCCGGTGAGCGCTTTCCTGGCCAGAAACCGTAAGGCCCGTTTGCGCAGGAAGAGCCAGCGGCCCTATGCCCGGAGGAAGCCCGCGGAGTACACGGCGCTGCGGCCTGGGGATCTGGTACAGGTGGATACGCTGTGGGTGGATCTGGGGGACGGGACGGGTCTGCGGCAGTTTACGGCGGTGGACACGGTAAGCCGCTGGGGGACGGCGGGGGTGTACAGCCGGGCGAGTGCTAAGACGGCGCTGGATTTTCTGCAGCAGCTGGTGCGGCGATGTCCTTGTGTCATCCGTGCGATCCAGGTGGATGGGGGCAGCGAGTTCATGGCGGAGTTTGAGGAGGGTTGTCGGGTATTGGGGATAGAGCTTTTTGTTTTGCCGCCGAGGAGTCCGAAGCTGAACGGGATGGTAGAGCGGCTGCAGCGGACGTTTCGGGATGAGTTTTACACGCGGGCTTTACCGCTGGGGATAGAGGCTATTCAAGGGGAGCTGGAGGGTTATCTGGAGCACTACAACCTGCACCGGCCGCACATGGCCCTGGGGGGGTTGGCGCCGGTGGAGTACCTGGCTAAGCTACAGGAGGTGTCGGTTCCCCTGGAGTCTCAAATGTATTGACCGATTACACCCTCTCCGGCTACGGCCTCGAGATCCTCGAGCGGATCCCCCTGCGAACTGGGGATAATCCACACAACAGGGGGTACCTGGCGGCCAAGCGGGATCGGCTGGGCCACTGGATGGACGGCTGACCCGTAGATGGTGAATCCACCTGAACCCCGCCACCCCTGGAGCGCCCCTGGCGGATGCTCTCGCAAAGCCCCAAGACGGAAGAGCTCCTTTTGGCAGCCACCAGGAGGGTTCCTGCGTCAAGATAGTACAGGGGGTGCGATGAGCACCCCCCTTTGTTCACATCCGCTAGGGGTAGATCAGGTAGCACATGGAAGGAATTGCGTTGAAACGAACCCCCTTCAACCTCATCGGAGTTTGATGTTGATATTTATAGTTATGATATTGATAACTATCGGGCCGCCTGGTGGGCTACCTGCAGTTTCACGGAAGGTGAAGGTTACAACGGCGTCTTGTTCGCCGATGCTGTCCGTAATACCGAGATCTGAACCGGCAGTACCGGTACCCCTAACCAACGAAGCGCTGGCCACTGGTAAAGTAGCAATGACCTGGCTGGGATCGCCCAGTTTTGTTAGCTGAATCGCAAGCCCCTGTTGTTCCCGAACCAGCCGCAGGTTGTAGATTGGATCATTGTCTGGGGGGCACCAGACCCTGTTTGGACCACAGTCGGTGGTGACGGGCGGGAAGGGAAGTCTCTTGCGCACGTACACCATGCCCAGGTTCTCGCCTACCAGCTCCTCGATGCTGGCAGCGGTGCGCAACTTCGGGTTGTCGTAGGGCATCAACCCCAGCACAACATCGTTGTTACGCAGGAGCCACTGCCAAGGCCAATCTGGATAGGGCGGCCAGGGCTTGGGCCGACCGCAGCAGATTATGGGCGGCTCCTTGCTAAGCGGGGGATCAGCCTGGTTTGCAGTGCCCAGCTCCCTTCCTGGTAGCTCGTTTTCGCTGGGTAGCCTGGTGGCAACGTGTGCCATCCGTTGAGTATCGAATTCAATCCGCAGAATATCAATCTCGGTAGTAGTAGAGCCGTCCGGGTTGGTGGTCTTTGTCTTGGAAAAGACGGTTATCTTTATCTTTCTAGCCACTTCATCTGCGGTAAGCGGGCGCCCGTCTGTGGTTGCCGGGGTTCTCACCGGACGGGCTCCGCGGGCTCCGTACCACTCCACCTCGTATCCACCCCCACCTGCAGTCCGGCGTAGATAGCCTAGGTAGGATGATTTTGGCTTTCCTGATCCTCTTTTTTCCTTGATGACTACGAAGAGGGGTTTGTCAACCAAATCATCCACCCCATTGGGTATGGACCATGGGAAGGACGAGCGCCAGGGGCCACCGATCACCATCATCGACCCGTCCTCGAGGCAGCAGTAAGCGGTGAGTGGGCGGGGCTCGCTGGTGGCCTGCGCTCCCAGGGAAGCGGGCAGCACATCGCTGAACGCAGAGATGGCTTCATCGAGGGTAGCTTCCGCCTGCTGCACGGTCTGGTCCTCGGCCTGAACAAGCTGCTGTAGTGGGGCTGGGGTGTTGCCCGTCTGGCCGCATCCTGCAAGAAGGAGCAGCACCATGGGAAGCGATAAACCTAAAACCAACCACCTTTTTGCCATACTTTCCTCCTTTTCCGGTTGAGGCTTTGGTCGTCAGCCTCGGGGCCAAATGTAGCAATTCCCCCTTAACCGAGCCCTAACTGGCTGCGGCCTCATCCTTAACCGGTCGTGATCTCCCTGCGCAAAAAAACATCCCGGGAGCCTCGAGGCCCCCGGGCAGGAGCCGGTTGTTCAAGGTTTCTGTGACAGATCCACCGTCCCCTTACCCACCTCCTGGGGTGGGTAGGGTAGGGGCTTGGCGTACTGCTCCAGGTTTTGCTGGAGCTGGGCCGGGCTGAGGCTGGGCTGGGCTGAAAGCCACAGGGCCATGGCCCCGGCCACAATGGGGGTGGCGAAGGAGGTACCGGTGCAGCTTCCCAGCCCTCCGCCAGGCTTCACGCACTCGAGGGCCGTACCCGGTGCTGCCAGATCCACGTAGGCTCCACGGGTGCTGTAGGGGGCGGGTTTGAGGCCGCCCTGGGTTTTGGGATCCTGCTCCAATGCCGCCACCGCCACCAGCCCCGGCAGGTCGAAAGCCGCGGGGTAGTGAGCAGGGCTGCCCTGCAGGCCCTGGTTGCCCGCAGCGGCGGCCACCGGGATTCCCTGGCTGATAGCAGCCTGCAGGGCCAGCCGGAGGGCCTCCACTGGGGTGTCCCCGCCCAGGCTGAGGTTCAGCACGGTGGGACCCTGGCGGTTCTCTACCACCCAGCACACCCCCCGCACCACCCGGCTGGCCCGGCAGACCCCATCGGCGTCGCAGACCCGCACAGGGATGATCCCGGCCGCGGGGGCGATCTCCTTCACCAGCCCGGCCACGCCCGTACCGTGCCCGCCGGGGAGGAAGTCGTCCTGGGGCGTGGAGTCGTTTTCCACGAAGTCGTAGCCGGGAAGCTGGGGGATGGCCCCGTCCACCCCGCTGTCCAGCACCGCCACCCGTACCCCATCTCCCCCCAGGCCCCGGTTATGAGCCGATGGGGCACCCACCGCCTCGCTGCCCCAGCTGCTCCAGCTCCACAGGCTCTCGGGATCGGCCTTGTAGGCAGGATCCTGGGCTTCCAACTCCTCCAGGGCCTTGCCCAGGCTCTCCCCGCTGTAGCCCAGCTCGGCCAGGGCGAAGCCGCAGCCTTGCAGCTCGTCCTGCTGGATCAGGGTAAAGCCCGCAGGCAGGCGGGGGGTCTGGCCCCGGGGCAGCCATAGCAGGATGCGATCACGGGCGACCTGGCCCAGCACCCCCAGGGTCGCCTGGGCCTCCCGTCCTCCCTGCACCACCCGCACCGGCTGGGGGCCGCCGGAGAGGTTGATGGGCACCCTAAAGTGCAAGGTGGCGCCGTCACGAAAGGTTATCGGAGCCTCTATCCCGCCCACGAACACCCGGGCCCCCTCGGTGGTGAGGCCGCTCAGCCGGGCTGTTACCTCCTCCCCCAGCGCGGCCCGGCTGGGGGATAGGGTCAGGGTGGGATTCGCCGGGGCACAGGCTGCCAGCAGCAGCAGGCCCATCCATAACCATTGACGCATACTCTACCTCGTTACACACCCAGGTGATGCCGCTGAGATCCCACACCCGCCTTGGCATGGCTAGGGGAGGTTGATGTTACCGCCACCCACACTATAGCTGTTGGTGCGGGCCTGGGCTAGCCGCAGATAATCCCCCATCAGGGCGATGCTGGGGGGTGGGGGAGCCCCACCGCCGCAGGCGGCTAGAAAGAGGCCTGAGAGTAGTAGAGCCGAAAACGGCGTTTTTGGGGTCATCCTGGCACCTCCTTATCCTCACACAGCAGGCCCAGCGGGGGGATGAAGGGTTTTTGCGGCTTGGACTTGGGCCGGCCGCTGGCCTGCTGTGGGCAAAGGAAGGTTAGCAGAGGGGGTCTTAATTAGGTCTGAACGCATCCAACCGGCTGCGGTACCGCTCGGCCAGCACGGTGTATTGGGCCTCCTCCAGCAGGGCGATGGCCTCCTCGAGGCTGGCCCGTTCGCCGGTAAGCTCGGCCAGGTTGGCCAGCACCGCTGCGGTCAGCACCCACTCCTGCCCGGTTCTGGCCAGCCGCAGGGCCTCTTGGTAGGCAGCTCTGGCCTCCTGGGTCTTTCCTTGGCGGTGGTAAAGGGCCCCCAGGTTGTTCCAAGCCCGTCCCATGGCCTCGAGGTTGCCCTGGGCCAGCTCCAGCGACTCCCGGTAAAGCCGCTCGGCCTCCTCCAGCCGGCCCTGGCGCTCGCGCACCACTCCTAAGTTGAGGCAGACCCGGGCCCGCAGCCCTTTGCGTTCTCCAATTTCCCTGAGCAACTCGTCAAAGGCAGCCTCACCCTGGCCCAGCTCGGCCAGAACTGCTGCCCGGTTGCTCAGGGCCCCCAGGTGGCGCACCTCCTCCCCGGCCATCAAAAAGCGCACCGCCGCCCGGCTAAAAGCCTCGGCCGCCTCCTGCATGCGACCCTGGCCCACCAGCATCATCCCCTGCAGGTTCCAAGCCTCGGCCTGGGCAAAGACTCCACCCTGGGAGGCGGCTTCCACCTCGGCCTGGGCTTCCTTGAAAAGCCCCAGACGTAGCAGCACGCCCCCGCGCAGGGCGCTGCGATCCGGGCCTGGAGGTAGCTCATCCAAAAGCTCCAGGGCTTCTTTATAGCGCCCCAGGCGCTCCAGGGCTCGAGCCCGCAAAAGCAGCACCTCGGTATCTGGGGAAAGCTCGCTCAGTAGCTCCAGGGCCTCCTGGGGGTGCTCGTCCACCTGGGCGCGCACCAGGCGCAGCAGGGCCAGGCGGCCCCTGGCGCGGTCGGTTTCCTCCCAGTGGGCCCGCGAGAGCTTGTACAGGGGTGCTGCCTCGCTCAGGGGAAGCTGGCGGGCCAGCTCGAGGGCTACCTGGCGGGCTGGTAGATTGGTGGGCATCTCCAGTCGGGGCCGCCCCTGAGCGTCCAAAAGCCCCTCCCGTACCAGAAAGTCCAGGGCCTCCGTAGGTAGCTCCAGGAGCTCCACCGCCTTGGAAAACCCCACCAACCCCACGGCGTAGAAGGCCCGGCGCACCTCCCAGGGGAAGGGCCTGAGCTCTGGAACCTCCTCCACTACCTCCTCCACCCCTGGCAGGCTGCGAGCCTGGGCCAGAAGGGCCTGGGCCTCCTCCTCCCACCCCAGCCCGTACAGGGCCTGGGCCCGCTTCAAGTGGGCCTCCCAGAGATCCTGGATGATCGCCTCACGCTGGCTCCAGGCCCACTCTTCGAGCTCGAGGGAAAGTCCATCGTCGGCACCTTCCAGAAAGCGGCCCTGGTAGAGGCGGCGGGCCTCCGCGAGCTGCCCTGCAGCCAGGGCGGCCTTTAGTTCTTTCACGTCCCAGGCCGCCTCAGCCCGCAGCACCTCCCCTCCCTCGAGATGTACCCCTGCCGCCCGCAGCTGGGTAAGGGCTACCGACAGGCTGTTATAGCCGTCGTTGGCCCCGGGCCAGAACAGCTCGACCAGGTGGCGGCGCGAACGCGGACCTTCTGAAAGCAGGTAAGCCAATAGCAACAGCGGCTTCCTTTTGCGAAAGACCTTGCGCTCTACTACATCCGGCAGCTCGAACGACAACTCCCCCAACGTGCGCAGCATGGTTCATACTACATTTTATTCAGCTGTGGGTCTGGGGGCTGCCCTAGCGACACGGGGGCCATGGTATTGACCGGTTACGCCTAACCTGGCCGATCACGAAGCAGACTGGTGTGCTTTTCCGTCTCCAATCCATGGGATCCCTGGCCTTCGCTGTACCTTTTTGGGCGGGGAATTGGTGTCCGTCCTCCCCGGCCCTGGGCCATCCGGTGTCTTGCCCCCTTTCTGGGTTCATCTAGGGGCAAAAGGGGGCAAGATTGGAGCAAGTAGGCCGAAGCAGTTGATGGCGATCTCGCAGCAGCCCATCCCTGATGGCGAGGTGGGCATGGCCCCGATCCAGAGCAAGTGGGTGAAGGAACCCTCAGGGCCCCAGCCGCTCCAGCGCCGCCCGTGCGTCCACCAGCCCTGCCCCGCACTCCGCCCCACTGGGGCGGTTGCACTCTTCGGCGGTGAGGGGCCGGGCGGTTGCTTTCAGGATGGAAAGAACCTCCTCGCGGGTGAGGCTGTACCTCTTGCTCTTCATCAGGGCCACCACCCCGGCCACCTGGGGGGCGGCCATCGAGGTGCCGACCATACCTCCATACTGATACCGACCGTACTGATCCCTGCCCAGGGTACTTACCACCCATTGCTGCTGCCGGTCATCCCCCCCAGGAGCCATCAGGTCGACGCGGGTTCCGTAGTTGGAGTAGTAGGCCCGCCGCCCGCTGGCCTCGGTGGCCCCCACCACAATGACCCCCGGGCAGCTGGCGGGGCTCAGGGTGCTGGCCTCCGCGTTGTAGTTGCCCGCCGCCACCACCACGATGACCCCCCGGCTGTTCACCTCCTGGAGGGCTTCCTGGAGGGCGGGTAGCTCGTTGCAGGGCATCTCCACCCCCAGCGACAGGTTGATGACCTGGGCCGGGTTCCGGTTGGGAGGCACCCCCGTCACCCCCAGCCCGGCGGCCCAGCGCAGGGCATCGATCACATCGGAGAGCGTACCCCGCGCCCCGCTCAGGGCGCGTAGAGGGAGGATGCGGGCCCCCCAGCTCACCCCGGCCACCCCCTGTCCGTTGTTCGTGGCCGCCGCGATGAGGCCGCTCACGTGGCTCCCGTGGTAGGTGGTGTTGGGGCCGGTGTCCTCGGGGTTGGGGTCGCGACCGTCCCCGTCGCCGGAGGTGCAAGCGTCGGAATAGAAGTCGTAGCCGGGGAGGAGCTTGTCCGCGAGATCGGGGTGCGCAGCGACGATCCCGCTGTCCACCACCGCCACCGTGACCGGATGGGTGTACCCCCTCTCAATCTCCCAGGCCTCGGGCAGGCGGAGGGCCTGGTAGTGCCAGCGCTGAGAGGGGTACAGGGTATCGTTGGGGGTGACCGCCTGGGCGGAGAGGAGGTAGTTGGGATGGGCGTAGGCGATCTCGCTTCGCGCTCGTAGGATTCTCAGGGCGGCCAGGGTCTGGGCGGGATCCAGGGGGGCACGGTAGAGGAAGGCCTGGCCCAGGGGGCGCACCTGCTGCAACTCCACCCCGGCCACCGAGAGGCCCTGGAGGGACTGGAGGCTTACCCCTGGCCTGAAGCGCACGATAATTTCGCCCGGTGCGAAGGAGGGCGGGGCCTGCAGGCTGGCTGCGGAGGGGCATGCGCCCGGGGCCAGCGGGGGCTCTGCGGCGGGAGGGGGGGCCGGTGGGGTGCAGGCGGCGAGGCCGAGGACAAGGGCGATTAAGAGCGGAAGCGTGCGCAGCATGGCCTCAGTATGCTGTCCGGGCTGGTAGGGCGTATAAGGGGATTATGAAGGGCTTCAAGCAGATTTTTTATCTTCAGAAACCACTGCCATACCTAGCGAAGGTACCCGACCAAGGGAGCACTTGACACATTCTGTTGAGAAGAAGCTCAATCGCTATGGCGGTACAGAAAAATCAAAAACCTGTCAGCGAGTAGGTTACACAGCCCTGATGTGCGCTTGTATGAATTGCCCTGGAGGTGATTTTATGAAAAAAAGATGGGCGGTTGCGCTTGCCGCGCTGGGTTGTGTTGCCTTAACGCAGGCTGCGCCTCGAGTTGAACTGGTAGGCTTTGCCGTGCTACCTGCCGACATCTTTGCCCAGGGGCCGGCCAGCGGAGCCTTCCGCGAGAACCCCGGTTTCCGTTCTGCCGCTGCACCCTTCTCCGGCCAGCCGGTGCAGGGTTTTAGCGCCATTCAGTTTGGCCCCGGCGGCACCTACTGGGTGCTGTCCGACAACGGCTTCGGCTCCAAGGCCAACAGCCCCGACTACCTCCTGCGGATCTACCAGGTAACCCTCCAGCCCCGCACGGCCCAGGGTGGGCCCGGCACGGTGCAGGTGGGCCCCTTCATCCAGCTGCGTGACCCCAACCGCCGCATTCCCTTTCCCATCCTCAATGAAAACACCCCCGACCGCCTGCTGACCGGTTACGACTTCGACCCCGAGTCCTTTGTCATCGCTGCCGACGGCACGCTGTGGGTTGGGGATGAGTTCGGCCCCTACCTGCTGCACTTCGATGCCCAGGGGGTGCTGCTCGAGCCGCCCTACCCCACCCCCGACTTTGGCCAGGGCAAAGACCCCAGCAGGGACTTTGTTCGCGCCCCACAAAACCCCCAGCTGGTCATGAACCCGGTGGGCCCGGGCCAGCCTTCCCCGGCCAACCTGCCCACCTCGCGAGGCTACGAGGGTATGGCGATTAATCCCGCCAAGACCCGGATCTACGCCATGCTCGAGGGTACCGTAGCCGGCGACCCCGCGGGTACGCTGCGGGTGATGGAATTCGACCCCGCCAGCCGCCGCTTCCTGGGGATGATCGGCCGCTACCAGCTCGACGACCCCGCCAACGCCATTGGGGACTTTGCCGTGATCAACGAGAACGAATACCTGGTGATCGAGCGCGATTCCCAGCAGGGGGCTACGGCCAGAATCAAGCGCATCTACAAGATCGACCTGAGCAGAAGAGATGCCAACGGGATCTTCGCCAAAGAACTGGTGGCTGACCTGCTCAACATCGCAGACCCCCGGGGTCTGGCCCCCAGCACCCAAAATGGTGTGTTCACCTTTCCCTACCTCACCATTGAGGGTGTGATCGTGCTGGATGCCAACACCATCCTGGTCAATAACGACAACAACTACCCCGCCACGGGTGGGCGCGGGCCTGAGGTGCGCGACGCCAACGAGTTTATCTGGCTGCGCCTCCCCACCCCGCTGCGCCCGGCCCCGGGCGTGGGCCGGCAGCCCTAACCTGGCGCCCCCTCTTCACCCCGGCTTGTCGCCGGGGTGATTTTTTTGAGGCTGCCCTCTGTACCGCCGGGTGGCAGGGGAGGGCCACCAGTCTATGGCTGACAGCGGGCCTCCTCTGGCTGGAATCCCCTTGCGGGGCTTTTTGTTTTCGTCTCACATGGGAGGGCCTGTGCTTTGCGCAGGCTCTCTCGGGTTGCAATCCCCTTACGGGGCTTTTTTTGCAATTTGATTGCCTCAAACCGGGATCGTACGGACTTCGGCGGCATGCTGCAATCCCTTTATAGGACTTTTTTAGAACCCCAGACCGCCTTTGGGGCTGGATTGGCCTTATCTATGGCAAAACCTGGCTTTCAAGATGCGCTGTCGACTTGCTCAACGGGGGTATTGTAGCACTTTTCGCAAAACGGTAGTTAGGTGAGATTATCTCTGACAGGCCTGGGGAAAACCTGATGAAGAAGGATTTCTCGGATCGTCCAAATGCGTTCCGTGAGGCCTGCTGCCATAGCCGGGGAGCGAGGCCGGTAGCGCCGCCTGCCGATGGGCTCTGCTAGGGGAAGTCGGAGGGAGCGGTGGGGGCGGGCAAAGTTGTAGACCGTCATCCGCCAGTCACCGCGGTGCTCCCGGGACTCAGGCCTGCGGGCAAAGGCCAGGGTCTTGCGCACGGAGAAGGCGTCCATACGCCGGGCCGTGGCGTTGAGCCGCTCAATGGCAGAGGTGTTAGGGGTGGTGTAGCCCAGACGCTCTAACTCCAGGTCAATGCGCTTGCGACTGCCATGGGCCATGCGCAGTCTGACCTCCACCACCCGCCGGCCCTCACGCCGTTTGAGCACCTGGACATGGGCCTGTCGGCGGGTCAGGCGATAGCGCTCTCGCGGCCTCCTGCCGCGAGCCCCTCGCCGCTTGGGCTGGTAGGGGGTTCCGAAGACTTGCGGGAACAGGGTGGCGTAGCATTCCCAGCCATCGCTGAAGAAGGCCAGATCCTGGAAGTCTCTCAGCCGGGCCTTCCCCCCGCGCAGAAGGCGGCGGGCCAGATCCTCGTTGCGCTCGCCCTGCACCCGCTCCACGATCAGGCGGCTTTTGGGTTCGAGCAGCTCCGCCTCCCAGCAGGGCCGGTTCTTGCTCCCGGCGTACCCGTGCCGCTCGTCGGCCTGCAGGCTGCTGCACACCAGGCCCTGCACCTGCTGGTCATGAAACAGCCGCCCGTGCCGACCCAGGCAGCGTTCCAGTCTGCGCACGCTCTCCCGGCTCACCTTGAGCAGGCGAGCGGTGGCGGCCTGACTGCTGCCCTCGCTCAGTTGCTCTGCGACCGCTACGGCCTTGGATTCGGGCAGTTTACAGTTCCAGAGGGCCGTGCCCTTCCTTTCGCTGAACTCCTGCCCGCAGCTCTTGCAACGCAGGTATCGTATCTTTTCTGCGCTGTACACTTTGCGTACCTTGAGATTGCCTTGTCCGGTTTTCCCGTACAGCTTGCATCCTTCTATCGGGCATGCCAGACTTGAGAGGGGAGGTTTGTTTGTTTTCACACAACGCAATCTGCGTTGAAAACGGCCTCCCCTTCAACCCCTGTCTGGGATAATCTCACTCTACTACCCGCAAAACGGAATGGGTCGTTTTACGAAAGGCATTTTTAGCGCCTGGGGGTGGACGTAACACAGGGGGCTTGGCCGGGGCAAAAGAGCAGAAAGAGCAGTGCTTTCCTTCTACAGAGGCTGCCGCACACGACCCCGACGCTACCGGCGGGATCGCCGGACTCCCTATAATGCGTGCAAACGGGGCAGGTGCGGTGTGTGTGAGGTTGAACGCCGAACAACCCCAGTCTGGTATGCGCCTAGAAGACATCCAGCCCGGTGCTGTCCTGCGAGGCATACTTCCGGATGCGGCCGTATCGGTGGTCAGCGTGCAGTGGCACGGATCGGAGGCCCTGACCCTGGTCTACCGCGACCCGGCCGGTAAGGTGGCCCACGAGCTCCTGTTCCGGCACGACGAGGCCCGCCTCGAGCTCCTCCAGCAGGGCCGCCCGTGGAGCTTCGACGGCGACGGGGCCCTCTTCCGGCTGGTGGCCGAGGCCCAGCGCATCCGCCTGGCCCACCTCTTCGACCCGCTCCTGGCTGTGCACACCTCGCTGGTGGAGCCCCTGCCCCATCAGATCACCGCGGTGTACGAGGCCATGCTGCCGCGCCAGCCCCTGCGCTTTTTGCTGGCCGACGATCCGGGGGCCGGAAAGACCATCATGGCCGGCCTCCTCATCAAAGAGCTGATGGCCCGTGGCGACCTCCAGCGCTGCCTCATCATCTGCCCCGGCAGCCTGGTGGAGCAGTGGCAGGACGAGCTCTCGCGCCGCTTTCACCTGGCCTTTGAGATCCTCACCAACGACAAGCTCGAGGCCGCCCGCACCGGTAACTGGTTCCTGGAAAACCACCTGGTGATTGCCCGGCTCGACAAGCTCGCGCGGGACGGGGCGGTGCAGGCCAAGCTGGCCGCCCCGGACAACCGCTACGACCTGGTGGTGGTGGACGAGGCCCACAAGCTCTCGGCGACCTTCTTCGGAGGGGAGGTCAAGTACACCAAGCGCTACCGGCTGGGCCAGCTCGTCTCCGGCCTCACGCGGCACTTCCTCCTGATGACCGCCACCCCCCACAACGGCAAGGAGGAGGACTTCCAGCTCTTTCTGGCCCTGCTGGATGCCGACCGCTTCGAGGGCCGCTTCCGCGATGGGGTGCACCGGGTGGACACCAGCGACCTGATGCGGCGCATGGTCAAGGAGAACCTGCTGAAGTTCGACGGCACGCCGCTGTTTCCGGAGCGCATCGCCTACACCGTGCCCTACCGGCTCTCGCCCCTCGAGGCCCGGCTGTACAGGGAGGTCACCGAGTACGTGCGCGAGGAGTTCAACCGCGCCGAGGCGCTGCAGAACGACAAGCAGGCGGGCACCGTGGGGTTTGCCCTGACCATCCTGCAGCGGCGGCTGGCCTCCTCGCCCGAGGCCATCTACCAGTCCCTGCGCCGCCGGCGCGAGCGGCTGGAGAAGCGCCTGCGCGAACTCGCGCTGCAGCAGCGGGGCGCCGAGGTGCCCGGCTGGACGGCCCTCGAGCCCGAAGACCTGGAGGATCTGGAGGACGCACCCGAGAACGAGGTGGCCAGCGCCGAGGAGCAGATTCTCGACCAGGCCACGGCCGCGCGCACCATCGGCGAGCTCGAGCGCGAGATCCAGACCCTAGCCCGCCTGGAAGCCCTGGCCGCCGAGGTGCGCCGCAGCGGGGAGGACACCAAATGGCGCGAGCTGTCGCAGCTGCTGGGCGAGCTTTTTGGCGATCGGGCCCGGATGGAACCGCCGAGCGCAGCCGAGGACGGCCCAGCCTCCAAACCCAGGCCCTCGCCCAGCCAGAAGCTGGTGGTCTTCACCGAGCACCGCGACACCCTGGCTTACCTGCAGAGCAAAATCAGCAGCCTCTTTGGCCGTCCCGAAGCGGTGGTGGTGATCCACGGGGGCATGGGCCGCGAGGAGCGGCGCCGGGCCCAGGAGAGCTTTCTGCACGACCCAGAGGTGCGGGTGCTGCTGGCGACCGACGCCGCCGGCGAGGGGATCAACCTGCAGCGCGCGCACCTGATGGTCAACTACGACCTGCCCTGGAACCCCAACCGCCTCGAGCAGCGCTTTGGCCGCATCCACCGCATCGGTCAGACCGAGGTCTGCCACCTGTGGAACCTGGTGGCCCTGGAGACCCGCGAGGGCGATGTGTACTATCGCCTGCTGGAGAAGCTCGAGGAGGCCCGCAAGGCCCTGGGCGGCCAGGTCTTCGACGTGCTGGGCAAACTCCAGTTCGAGGGCCGGCCCCTGCGCGACCTGATGATCGAGGCCATCCGCTACGGCGACCGGCCCGAGGTACGGGCCCGGCTCACCCGCGCCGTCGAGCAGGCCGTGGACCGGGAGCACCTGCGCGACCTGCTGGAGGAGCGGGCCCTGGCCCACGATGTCATGGACAAAAGCCGGGTGGCCCGCATCCGCGAGGAGATGGAGCGGGCCCTGGCCCGGCGCTTGCAGCCGCACTACATCGAGTCCTTCTTCCTCGAGGCCTTCCGCCGCTTGGGCGGCAGGGCCTTTGAACGGGAGCCGCGCCGCTACGAGCTGACCCACGTACCCTCCTCCATCCGCCAGCGCGCCACCGGCGACCCGGTGCTGCCGCGCTACGAGCGCATCGTCTTCGAAAAGCCCCTCATCGCGCCCCCCGGCCAGCCGCTGGCGGCCTTTGTCTGCCCCGGCCATCCGCTGCTCGAGGCGGTGATCGATCTCACCCTCGAGCGCCACCGCGACCTTTTGCGCCAGGGGACGGTGCTGGTGGACGAGTCGGATCCCGGCACCACCCCGCGGGTGCTGTTTTTCCTCGAGCACGCCATCCAGGACGCCAGCCTGCTGCCCTCCGGCGAGCGGCGCACCATCTCGCGCCGCCTGCTCTACGTGGAGATGGACGCCCAGGGCCAGACCCGCCACCTGCAGTACGCGCCCTACCTCGACTACCGGCCCCTGGCCGAGGGCGAACCCGGGGCCGCCTGGCTGCTCGAGCGCCCCGAGCTGGCCTGGCTGACCCGCGACCTCGAGGCCCGGGTGCAGGACTACGCCGTCGCGCAGGTGGTGCCCGAGCATCTGCGCGAGGTGCGCCAGCGGCGGCTGGCCTGGGTCGAGAAGACCCGTGCCGCGGTGAAGGATCGCCTGACCAAGGAGATCGCCTACTGGGATCGCCGCGCCGAGGAGCTCAAGCTCCAGGAGCAGGCCGGTAAGGTGGGCGCCCGGCTCAACTCAGGGGAGGCGCGCCGGCGGGCCGACGAGCTGCAGGCCCGCCTCGAGCGCCGCATGGCCGAGCTGGACCGCGAGGCCCAGATCTCGGCCCTGCCCCCCACGGTGCTGGGGGGTGTGGTGGTGGTGCCCAGGGGCCTGCTGGCGCAGTTGTCCGGGCGGCCGGTCGCCGGGGGCCTTCCCACCGACACCCAGGCCGCCGCCGCGCGGGCCCGCGCCATCGTGATGGAGACCGAGCGCAGCCTGGGCTACGAGCCCGTGGATCTCGAGTTCGAGCGCCTGGGTTACGACATCGAAAGCCGCGACCCCCGCACCGGCCGGCTGCGCTTTATAGAGGTCAAGGGCCGCCTGGACGGGGCCCAGACCGTCACCGTAACCCGCAACGAGATTCTCACCGCCCTCAACAAGCCCGAAGACTTCATCCTGGCCCTGGTGGTCTTCCAGGAGGACGGAAGCCACCAGGTGCGCTACCTGCGCCGCCCCTTCCAGCGCGAGCCCGACTTCGGGGTGACCAGCGTCAACTACGACTTCGCAGAACTGCTGGCTCGAGCAGAGGAGCCGCATTGAACACAGCGGTGGAGAAACCTGTTGTAAGGTTTATGCGATGACGAGGAAGAAGCTCATTGAAGTGGCCCTACCCCTGGAAGCCATCAACACCGCCTCCGCGCGGGAAAAGTCCATCCGCCACGGCCACCCCAGCACCCTGCACCTCTGGTGGGCCCGCCGCCCCCTGGCCTCGGCGCGGGCGGTCATCTTCGCCCAGATGGTGGACGACCCCTCGGCCTGCCCCGAGGAGTTCCCCACCGAGGCGGCCCAGGCCGAGGAGCGCGAGCGCCTTTTCCGCCTGATAGAAAAGCTGGTGCAGTGGGAAAACACCAACAACGAAGACTTGTTGCAGGAGGCCCGGCAGGAGATCTGGAAGAGCTGGCAAAGGGCCTGCTGCGACAACGCCCACCATCCCCGAGCCGAAGAGCTTTTCAACCCCAATCGCCTCCCCGCCTTCCACGACCCCTTCGCCGGAGGCGGCGCCCTGCCCCTGGAAGCCCAGCGCCTGGGCCTCGAGGCCTACGCCAGCGACCTGAACCCGGTGGCCGTGCTCATCAACAAGGCCATGATCGAGATTCCCCCCCGCTTTGCGGGCAGGCCCCCGGTGAACCCCGAGGCCCGGACGAAAGAGGCCCTTATGGAGCGGGAGTGGAAAGGGGCCCGGGGCCTGGCCGAGGACGTGCGCTACTACGGGAAGTGGATGCGCGACGAGGCCGAACGGCGCATCGGCCACCTGTACCCCAAGGTGAAGATCACCCCCGAGATGGCCCAGGAACGGCCCGACCTCAAGCCCCTGGTGGGCCAGGAGCTTACCGTTATCGCCTGGATTTGGGCCCGCACCGTGCGGAGCCCCAACCCGGCCTTCGGCCACGTGGAAGTGCCACTGGCCTCCACCTTCATCCTATCCAGCAAGCCCGGCAAGGAGGCCTATGTGGAGCCGGTAGTGGAAGGCGACCGTTACCGCTTTACGGTGAAGGTGGGCAAGCCGCCGGAAGGGGCTAAAAACGGCACCAAGCTGGCGCGAGGCGCGAACTTCCGCTGCATCCTGTCGGGTACGCCCATTGAGCCGAACTACATCAAAGCGGAAGGCCAAGCTGGGCGCATGGGCGCGCGGCTGATGGCGATTGTGGCTGAAGGCCCGCAAGGCCGTGTATACTTGGCACCCATCAGAGAACATGAAGCCAGTGCACGTGAAGCGCTGCCTCAATGGAAACCGTCTGGCGATGTACCAGCGCGCTTGACTGGCGGTACATGTGTGCCTTACGGCATGCGTCAATGGGGCGACCTCTTCACCCCCCGCCAACTGGTGGCGCTGACCACCTTTTCCGACCTGGTGGACGAAGCCATCGCCAAGGTGCGGGAGGATGCCATTCAAGCTGGCCTGCCAGATGATGGTATTGGGCTGGATGAGGGCGGCACAGGTGCCACTTCCTATGCCCAGGCGGTAGGGGTGTATTCGGCGCTTGCTGTTGATAAGGGAGCAAATTACTGGTCTAGCTTATGTTCTTGGAATTCAGGTTTTGAAAAAATTACAAGTACTTACGGCCGCCAGGCAATACCGATGGTATGGGATTTTGCAGAGGCCAACCCATTCAGTGAATCGTCTGGAAACTTGCTTAGCGGCTTTGAACAGGCGGCAAAACTTCTTGGAAACATAACAACAGATTGGATTGGGCGGGCTGGACAATCTGATGCCCAAACCCAAAACATCAGCAAAGACAAAATCGTCTCTACTGACCCCCCCTACTACGACAACATCGGCTACGCCGATCTTTCCGACTTCTTCTATGTCTGGCTCCGCCGTTCTTTGCGCCCGGTTTTCCCTGAGCTATTCGCCACTATGGCTGTTCCCAAGGCGGAGGAGCTCGTAGCCACGCCCTACCGGCATGGGGGCAAGGAAGAGGCGGAGAAGTTCTTTCTGGAGGGCATGACCAAGGCCCTGGCCCGCCTGGCGGAGCAGGCGCACCCGGCTTTTCCGGTCACCATCTACTACGCCTTCAAGCAGTCGGAAAGCGAAGGGAACGGCGAGGCCCGGCGCACGGGGTGGGAAACCTTTCTGGAAGCTGTTATCCGCGCAGGGTTTTCCATCACGGGCACCTGGCCCATGCGCACGGAGTACACGGGTAACCTCAAGAAAAATGTTGCTGCTCTAGCCTCAAGCATCGTCCTGGTCTGCCGCAAGCGCCCGGAGAACGCCCCCACCGCCACCCGGCGCGAGTTCCTCTCGGCCCTCAAGGAGGAGCTTCCCAAAGCCCTTCGCCTTCTCCAGGCGGGCAACATCGCCCCTGTGGATCTGGCCCAGGCGGCCATCGGGCCGGGGATGGCGGTGTACACGCGCTATGCCAAAGTGCTGGACGCGGAGGGCCGCCCGGTTGCCGTGCGAGAAGCCCTGAGCCTTATCAATCAGGTGCTGGACGAGGCCCTGGCGGAGCAGGAGGGCAACTTTGACCCCGACACCCGCTGGGCCCTGGCCTGGTTTGAGCAGTTTGGGTTTGGCGAGGGGGAGTTCGGCGTGGCCGAAACCCTTACCAAGGCCAAGAACACCAGCGTGGCCGGGCTGCTGGAGGCCGGCATCCTGGAGTCGGCGCGGGGGAGGGTGCGGCTGCTCGAACCGAAGGAGCTGCCCGAAGACTGGGATCCGGCCCTGGACGAGCGCTTTCCGCACTGGGAGGTGCTGCACCATCTCATCCGCCGCCTGGAACAGGGGGGCGAAGAGGCCGCCGCCGAGCTGGTAGCCAGGCTGGGCAGCCAGGCCGAGACCGCCCGTGAGCTGGCCTACCGGCTCTACACCATCTGCGAGCGCAAAAACTGGGCCAGCGAAGCGCTTTTGTACAACGCCCTGGTGCAGAGCTGGCCCGAGATTGTGCGGCTGGCAGGGGAGAGGGACAAGGAAACCCAGGCCCAGGCGGGGCTGTTTGCAGTGCAGGAGTAAGACTGTATGGCTATTACCAACCGTGAACGCGTGGGCAAAGCATTGGACTTGCTGCGGGAGGGGCTGGCCCCTTTCGTGGAGCGCGAGGTGCAGGAGGCCATCCGGGCGGGCGCGGTGAACATGGAAACCGTGCGCCGCTTCGCCGAAGACCCCATGCTGCGGGATAAACCCATCGCCGAGTGGGACAGCGCGGGCCTGCTGAAGCTGATGTGGGATACCTGGAACGAGGTCTTCCGCAACACCCTGGGCTTTCCCGAGCGCAGCCTGGTGAGTGAGCTGCGCGACTGGCGCAACAAGTGGGCACACCAGGAGGCTTTTTCCAGCGACGATGCCTATCGTGCGCTGGACTCGGCGGCCCGGCTCTTGAGCGCTGTTTCGGCCCCGCAGGCCGATGAGATCGAGCGGATGAAGATGGATCTGCTGCGGCTGCGCTTCGACGAGCAGGTGCGGGGGGAGAAGCGCAAGGCGGGCGGTTCGCTGATCGAGGTGGCGGCCAGCGGGGAGCTCAAGCCCTGGCGGGAGATCGTGACCCCCCACCCCGACGTGGCCAGCGGGCGCTACCAGCAGGCCGAGTTCGCCGCCGACCTCTGGCAGGTGCACTTAGGCGAGGGGAGCGACGAGTACCGCAAGCCCGAGGAGTTTTTCCGCCGCACCTACCTTACCGAAAGCCTGAAGCGGCTGCTGGTGGGTGCGGTGGAGCGGCTCTCGGGCAAGGGCGGCGACCCGGTGGTGCAGCTCCAGACCAACTTTGGTGGTGGCAAGACCCACTCCATGCTGGCGCTGTACCACCTGTTCTCCGGGGCCAAGCCCGCGGAGCTGCCCGGGGTGGATGCCCTGCTGGCCGAGGCCGGCGTGCAGGAACTGCCGCGGGTGCGCCGGGTGGTGCTGGTGGGCAACAAAATCTCACCCGGCAACCCCGTGACCAAGCCCGACGGCACGGTGGTGCGCACCCTGTGGGGCGAACTGGCTTGGCAGCTCGGGGGCCGGGAGGCCTACGCCCGCATCGCCGAGGACGACAAAAACGCCACCAGCCCCGGCGACCGGTTGCGTGAGCTCTTCAACGCCTATGGCCCCTGCCTCATCCTGATTGACGAGTGGGTGGCCTACGCCCGCCAGCTCCACGACCAGAGCGACCTGCCGGGCGGGAGCTTCGAGACCCAGTTTTCCTTTGCCCAGGCCCTGACCGAGTCGGCCAAGCTGGCCAAGAACTGCCTGTTGGTGATCTCGCTGCCCGCCTCGGACACGGCGGGCGCCCAGGCCGACGATGTCGAGGTGGGGGGCCTGCGCGGGCGGGAGGCCCTCGAGCGCCTGCGCAACGTGGTGGGGCGCCTGGAGTCGTCGTGGCGGCCGGCCAGCGCCGAGGAGGGCTTCGAGATCGTGCGGCGCCGGCTGTTCCAGCCCCTCTCGGGGCCGGAGGCCTTCAAGCTGCGCGATGTCACCGCGCGGGCCTTTGCCGATTTCTACCGGGCGCACGCGGCGGAGTTCCCCTCCGAATGCCCCACTTCCGACTACGAGAGGCGCATCCAGGCGGCTTTCCCCATCCACCCCGAGATCTTCGACCGGCTGTACGAGGACTGGTCCACCCTGGTCAAGTTTCAGCGCACCCGTGGTGTGCTGCGGCTGATGGCGGCGGTCATCCATACCCTGTGGGAGAAAGGCGACCGCAGCCCGCTGATCCTGCCCTCCACCATTCCCATGGACGACCCGCGCGTGCAGTTCGAGCTAACCCGCTACCTGTCCGACAACTGGGTGCCCATCATCCAGAAGGACGTGGACGGGCCCAACTCCCTGCCCCTGCGCATCGACGCCGAGGTGGCCATCCTGGGCAAGCTATCGGCCACGCGGCGGGTGGCCCGCACCATCTACCTGGGCTCCGCGCCCAAGGCGGGCGCGGCCCACCGGGGCCTGGAGGATCGCCGGGTGAAGCTGGGGTGCGTGCTGCCGGGGGAGTCGCCGGCGGTGTTTGGGGATGCCCTGCGCCGCCTGGCCGCAAGGGCCACCTACCTTTACCAGGACGGGCCGCACTTCTGGTACGACACCCAGCCCACCGTGACCAAGCTGGCCGAAGACCGCGCCGAGGAGCTGAAGCGCAACCCCGATAAAGTAGCCGGAGAGCTGGAAAAACGCCTGCGCGCCGAGCTTAGAACCACCGGGGAGTTTTCCCGGGTGCACCCGCTGCCGCGCTCGGGCGCCGACGTGCCGGACGACCTGGATACCCGGCTGGTGGTGCTGCCGCCGGACTACCCCTACAGCAAGGAAGAGGGTAGCCCCGCGGAGAGGGCGGCCCAGGCCATCCTCGAGTCGCGCGGCCATGCGCCCCGGCTCTACCGCAACACCCTGGTGTTTCTGGCTGCCGATAAGGTGCGGCTACAGGATCTGGACGAAGCCCTGCGCAAATTCCTGGCCTGGGACTCCATCTTTAGCGAGCGGGAAACCCTTAACCTCTCGCCCTTTCAGGCCAAGCAGGCCGAAACCCAGCGCAGAGCCGCCGACCAGGCCGTAACCGCCCGGATTCCCGAGGCCTACTGCTGGCTGCTGGTGCCCGAGCAAAAAACCCCCCAGTCCGGGATCACCTGGCAGGCCCTGCGCCTCTCCGGCAACGAGGCCCTGGCGGCCAGGGCCAGCAAAAGGCTCAAGAACGAGGAGCTGCTGGTCACCAGCCTCGGCGCTACCATCCTGCGCAAGCACCTGGACGAGGTGCCCCTCTGGCGCGGCGATCACGTGCCCGTGCGGCAGCTTGTGCAGGACTTCGCCACCTATCTCTACCTGCCCCGCCTGGCCGGCCCCGGGGTGTTGCTGAGCGCCATCTCGAACGGCCTTTCCATGCTCACCTGGCAGAGCGAGACCTTCGCCTATGCCGAGGGCTACGACGAGGCCGAGCAACGCTACCGTGGCCTGCGCGGGGGTCAGGCCCTGCCGCTTACCCCCGAGGATACCGGCCTCCTGGTCAGGCCGGAGGTGGCCGCCCGCCAGATGGAGCGGGAAAAACCGCCGGTCGTGAGCGCGGGCAGCCCTACCGGCATCACTCCAGGAGAGGGAGAGAAGAAGCCCGCGCTGGAGGATCCCAGGCCCCCGCTGCCGCCAAAACCCAAAAACACCCGCTTTTACGGCAGCGTGCGCTTGAATCCCACGAGGGTAGGGGCCGAGGCCGGCCGGATTGCCGAGGAGATCATCGCCCACCTGGCAGGGCAGGGGGCCCGGGTGGAGGTGACCCTGGAGATCCGGGCCCAGCACCCTTCGGGCTTCGGCGAGCAGCTCATACGGACGGTGCGGGAGAACAGCCAGGCGCTCAGGCTCGAGCAGTTTGGCTTCGAGGACGAGTGACCGCGCGGGATGCCAGCACCCCACCGGGTCGGGGAGCTCTACCAACCGCTACAGGCCTATACCTTGCTATATAAGCACTGCAATGTACAATTAGCAAGGTGATAATCCGCAGGCTGCAGCCCATCCTGGAAGACCGCCTGGCCCGCTCGTCGGTGGTCGTCCTGACGGGGCCGCGTCAGGCGGGCAAGACCACCCTGGCCTTGACGGTGGGGGAGGCGATGGGGGCCCTTTATCTGGACCTCGAGTCCGACCGGGATCGGGCCAGGCTGCTGGAACCCGAACTCTACCTTGAAACCTACCTGAACCGCACTTTAATTCTGGACGAGATACACCGGATGCCCCAACTTTTCCCCCTCCTGCGCAGCCTGGTGGATCGGGCCAGGCGGCAGGGCCGGAGGAACGGTCTGTATCTCCTTCTGGGCTCGGTCTCGCCCGAGGTGTCCCGTCAGGCCGGGGAGAGTCTGGCGGGCCGGGCCAGCTACCTCGAGCTTGCCCCCTTCGATTCCTTGGAGGTGGGCAGTGAAGCCCTGGAGACGCTCTGGCTCCGCGGGGGTTTTCCCGAGAGCTATCTGGCCCCGGACGAGGAAGCGAGTTTCCGCTGGCGGCAGGACTTTCTGAGGGCCTATGTGGAACGGGAGATACCCCTCCTGGGAGGCAGACTTCCGGTGGAGACGGTGCGCCGTCTCCTCACCATGCTGGCCCACCTCCAGGGGGAACTCCTGAACCTTTCCCGTCTGGCCGGGAGCCTGGGCCTGGACGGCCGCACGGTAGGCCGCTACCTGGATCTGCTGGCCGACCTCTACCTGCTGCGAAGGCTGCCCCCCCTGGAGGCCAATGTGGGCAAGCGACTGATCAGGAGCCCCAAAGTGTATCTGCGCGATAGCGGGCTGGTTCATGCCCTTCTGGGCCTGCGAACCCTGGACGATCTCCTGGGGCATCCGGTGGTGGGGGCGAGCTGGGAGGGTTTTGTGGTGGAGAACCTTCTCAGAGTGTTGCCAGAAGGGGGAGAGGCCTACTTCTACCGCACCCGGGCGGGGGCCGAGGTGGATCTGGTGCTGCGCTTAGGCTCAGGAGAGATGTGGATGATAGAGATCAAGCGGAGCCTGACCCCCAAACCCAGACCGGGCTTTCGCACGGCTTTGGGGGATCTGAAGCCCAGCCGGGCTTTTGTGGTTTATCCAGGTGATGAAGTTATACCCGTGGGGGAGGGGGTGGAGGCGACACCTCTTCCCCTTCTCATGACCCGACTGTGGGATGGCAGCTGAGGTGTTGGTAAAAGCCTTAAGCTTCCAGACACCAATCAGCCGGGTTCGTGCGGGGGAAGCGCGCGATGGGTGCCCGGCCAGCAACGCCGAGCCCACACCAAATCTACCTACATAGTGCATAAGTAGTATGTCTAGAAAAACCACCCCCACCTGCGTCTGGAGGTACGCCGACAGCGCTACCACCTGCAAGGAAGCCAATGGAAGCTTCCCCAGGTTGGAGGCTTTGCAAGAGCGTCTGGCGGGGCCGTGTCCCTAGCGCCAGGAGCGCCTCGAGATCATCTCGAGGGTGGCGAGGTTCAGGCGGGTTTCCAATGTGGGACTATCTACCTAAAGTTTGGTATGGCCGCGCGGGATGCCAGCACCCCACCGAGTCAGGGACTGTGCGAGTAGCTGCCCGGGATACAAACTTGTCGCTTGCCGGTGGCCGTGGGATTAGGCTCGAGCACCGGCGGGTATGTCCAGTGACTGTAAAGAAGCTGCCCTCAGTTGTGCAAAATAACCCAAGATACTTTGACAAGCTGCTAATCTTTAGCAGTATGAGAAATCGTTGCATGGGGTTTATATTGCCGCTGCTACTGGCAGCTTCCTGGGCCGCTTGCATACCCAAACAGAGCCCCCAGGGCGTACCCCCGCCCATCGATCGGTACCGCTTTGTCTTCCTGGTGGATACCTCGGGCTCCATGATGGGCCTGGGGGATGGGAAGGCGATTATTTTCCCCAAGGTGCAGGCCGAACTGGTGCGTTTCCTGAGAACCCTGCCCGCCTCGGAGGTGGTGTTTGTGCCCTTTCACCAGGGGCCCCAGGGGGAGCGTCGCTTCCGCCTGCCCGATGAGCTAAAGCAGGCGGTGGCCTATGTGCAGAACCTCAAGGCCGATGGACAGAACACCTGGATCTACCGCACCCTGATGTCCACCCTGAGGTCCACTCCACCCAGGGAAGGGGTGGCGACCATCTACTACATCTTCACCGACGGGGTGGACAACGACCGCCAGGGGCCCTTCCGCATGACCGATGTGGTGCAGACCCTCCGGCTCCAGCAGGGGCCCTACGACTGGGTGTACTACATTGCCCTGGGGGCCTCGGTGCCGGAGGAGGTGCGCCGGGGACTGGGCAGCCTGCCGCGCACGCGCGTGCAGCAGGCCGGGGTAGGGGAGGTACCCACCCTGGGGGCCTACACCTTCAAGCCCACGGCGCTTCAGCTCGGCAACCTGATGCAGTCCCCCGAGGCCCGGGTGGAGGTGGCCCTCGAGGCCCAGGGCCAGCCCCGGCCTCTGCGTTTGGCTTTGGACGATGCGAACCTGCAGAAGCAGGGGGCCTTCCTGGAGGTCTCCCCCAACCGGCTGGAGGCGGGCAACCACACCCTCACCTTCCGCCTGCGGGGCCAGGGCCTCAGGGAAGGGGAGTACACGGCCTGGCTCTGCCTCGAGGCCGCCGAGGGCACCTTAGTGCGCCCGGAGGCCGTTCCGCTGCGCTTCGCCTACCACCCCCCCGCGGCCTACACCCTGCGGCCCGAGAACACCCCCGAGCGGCTGGATCTGCGCCCTGGGGAGAGTGCCACCCTGCAGTACCGGCTGGAGGGCAACGCCTGGGCCAGGGAGCCCCTCTCCCTGAACCTCGAGGCTCCCAAGGGCCTCGAGGCCACCTTAAACGGGCAGAAAGGCCCCGTGGAGCTGAGGCCGGGGGAGGGGCTCGAGGTACGCCTCACCAACCAGGGCCTGGCTCCCGGACAGAACGCGCAGCTCAGCTTCCAGGCCCAGGCCCCTCCCGGCAGCCAGCTCAACCCCCTGCCCCCCCTGCCGTCTGTAACCCAGCCCAAGACCCTCTGGGAAAGGCTCCTGGACTACTGGTGGCTTATTCTGCCGCTGCTGCTCCTTTTTGCCTTCCTTCTGGTGCGCTGGCTGGCGGCTCAGCGGCCCTGGGGCCAGGGCAAGTACATTGGGCCCCCTCCGGATTGTGCGGAAAAAACCCTAAACCTCAAAGGCCGGTTTGACCTGGGGCGGGTGGATTCAAACCTCAAAGGTGTGAAGGTGTATCAAAAAGGTGAAAATGTAGCCTTCAATCTGCCCTCTCATCTCGAGGCCAAATACGAAAACAAATGGCAACGGAAAACGCTCCTGGAAAGTGATGAACCCATTTCTCGCGGCACCCGGATTTACTTCTATGACGGCCAGCAGGAGATTGCAAGTTTCGTAGTTGAATCCTGAGGAACGAGTCGTATGGAGACAAAAAAGCTTAAACGCACGGTTCTGATCGGCCTGGGCGGGACGGGCAAGCGGGCCCTTCTCTACGCCAAGAAGAAGCTGCTCGAGGCGTTTGGCGAGGAGCCCCCTCTGGTCAAGTTTCTGCTCATCGACACCACGGCCGCCAACAACGATCACCTTCTCACCGCCGACGGCAAAAAGGCCCGCCTGCAGGCCAGCGAGATCCTACACATCGAGGCGCGGGGTGCAAGCCTGCTGCCCAAGGTGCACGACGAGATCCGCGAGTGGTTCCCCCCCAAGGCCGACCTCAAGGCCAACATCCTGGCCGGGGCCGGGCAGATCAGGGCCCTGGGCCGCCTGGCCCTCTTCGCCAACGCCAGCCTGGTCTACGAGAACCTGCGCGACCTGCTGGCCCTGGCCCGCGACTACAAGGACGAGCGCCCCAGCGGGGAGCGTCACTACATCTACGAGCCCTACACCCCCCACCTCACGGTGGCGGTGGTGGGCTCCCTGGCGGGGGGTACGGGTTCGGGCACCTTCCTGGACGTGGCCTTCCTCCTGCGCCAGCTCATGAAGGACGAGGATCAGCTCTTCGGCTACTTCCTCCTGCCCGATATCTACACCAACCGCCCCGGCACCCAGAACGTGGAGGCCAACGCCTATGCAGCCCTGAAGGAGCTGGATCACTTCATGAACTTCAGGGAGAACCTGAGCTACACCCTGGGCGGGCGGCGCATCCAGGTGGAGAAAAAGCCCTTCGACATGGTTTTTCTGGTCAACCGGCAGAACCGCGCCGGGAAGACCTTCAACGAGGTGGACGACCTGACCGAGCTCCTGGGTCTGGGGCTCTTCCTCCAGGCGGGCCCTATGGGCAAGGAGCAGGCCGATGTGTTCGACAACATCGCCCACCAGCTCAACGAGCAGAAGGGGCGCTACTACGGCAAGACTGCCCACTACGCCAGCTTTGGGGCGGCGGAGCTGCGCTTTGAGCTGGAGAAGGTGCTGGGGGCAGCGCGAAAGCAGGCCACGGCCAGGGCCATCCAGGAGCTCCTGGCCGAGAACCCACCCTGGGAGCCGGCCGGGCTACGGCAGGACATTGAGAAGGCTCTGGGGCAGAGCCCCCCGGAGCCGGAGGAGCTTCCCCGGGTGCGGGGCGCCTCGAGCCCGGAGGAGAATGGGCGGGTCATCTCAGAGCTCGAGGCGGCCCTGAACCTCCTCAAAAACCGGGCCAGGGAGGCCGCCCGGACTGCCTGGGAAGAAACCCGCCTCGAGCCCTGGCTCTACCTGGAGGAGGCCTTCCGCGACTACCCCCTGGGGGGTCTGGTTCGGGGGATGGAGTGGCTGAAGGAGGAGCTGAATAAAAGCAAAGACGCCCTCAAGGCTAAAGCGGAAGAAAGCGAGCAAAGCCTGCAAGAAAGCCTGGATTCACTAAAGCGGCGGTTTGGCCTGTCCCAACCCAAGGGATTCCGCTGGCCCTGGAACCCGCCCCCATCCGTACCCCTGCTTACGAGCGCACGCGTCAACGATACGCTGAATCTGGCCTGGGATGTGGGCATTGCCCAGGCCCGCGTGGAGCTGGCCCAGGAACTCCTGAGGCAGTTGGAAGCAACCCTGGAGCGCATAAAAACGCTGCATCGGCGCCTGAGTAACCACGCGCAGGCCGCCCCTTCTGCTGCTTCGACCCCCGTCCCAGGCTGGGATCGCGCTCCCTTCACCCTCACCCTGCCCCCGCCCTACCTGGCCCGGGAGCCCCAGGCCGTCCAGGAGGGGCGGGTGGAGCTTCAGTCCCTGAAGCAGCAAGGCCTCCGGGCTCTGCTGGAAAACACCGACGAGGTTCTGCAGGCTTTGAACCCGGGGGAAGTCGGCCTGTCGGACTGGCTGCGCGGAGCGCTGCAAAGCGGGGACGAGGCCCTGAAGGAGTCGATCAAGCGGGCTTTCCGCGAGCTGGATCAGCTGGCCGCCCCCGCCTGGGACTACCAGGACGCCTGGGTCTCCAACCCCAACCTGGGCTACCGGGAGATGGTCTCCATCCTGGGGGTGGGGGAGAAGGATGGTTTCCACGATCCCCTCGAGGTCTCCGAGGATCTCCTGAACATCCTGGCGGGCAACATCCACGAGCGGAGCAAGCTCCAGAAGGTCTCCACCGGAGATGGGCGGCGGGTGCTGCTTTACCGCATCGAGGCCTCCATCCCGGCCTTTGCCCTGCGGGGTATTGAGGTCTATCGGGAGAAGTATCAGACCCTTTCCAAAGACCGCAGCTTCCACCTGCACCGTGCCTGGGAGGAGGGCCTCGAGGATCTCTTTCCCCTGCCCGACCCCGAGGAGGCCGCCCGGATATGGACCCAAGCCCGCCTCTTGGGCATCATCCGCGAGAACAAGGGGGAGTACAGCTACGAGGACACCCGCGAGGTGGGTGGGCGGCGCGTGACCCTGGGCGGTGCGCCCGGAGAAGCCTTTGAGGCCTTTGCCCAGGACTTCTTTGCCTTCAAAGAGGTGGAGGGGCAGGTGGTGAAAAAGGATCGGGCCCTGCGGCGGGAGCGCCTGCAGGAGTACCTGGAAAAAGTGCGGGAGGCTTTGGAAAGCCGCGAGAACCTGCAAAGCGGGGAGTCCTGGACGGAGAAGGATCGGAAGGTCTTTATTCGGGAGAAGGAGGCGCTTCAGGCCCTGCTGGAGGAGCTAAGGCGCTTTAACCCCCGCAGCGGCCAGGATCTTTTCCCCTCCCTCTAGCTATGGTTCACCCCACCCTGCTGCTCTTCTTTCCCAGCGCCCGCTCCCTGCTGGAGCCCCTTTATCCGGTGTGGGAGAAGCGGTTGGGCTCTAAAGCCCTGGCCCTGGAGAAAGCCCAGCCCCAGGCCTGGCGGGAGGGGCTCGGGCGGCTTTTAAATCAGAACCGCCTTCTGGCCCTGCGCGCCCGGGGTTTTCCCCCCGATCCCGCCCCCACCCTGGTGGTGCTGGGCAGCCCCCTGGACGAGGCCCTCGAGGAAACCCTGGCCGATCTGGAGGCGTTTTTCCTGGGTGCGGGCAGCCAGGGCCTCGAGGCCCGGCTGCACCTGGTGCTCCTCCTGCGCGACCCCCAGGAGTTTCAGGCGGCGGGCCGCTTTCCCCCGAACCCCGCCCACCCCCTGCCCAGCCGGGTCTGGCCCCTGGCCCTCTGGAACCGGCGGGGGGGCCGGCTGGCCCGGGAGGAGTACCTCCAGGTATGGGTGCAGCACTTTGTGGAGGCCCTGATTCATACCAGGGCCCCGCTCCAGCCCACCCAGGGCCGGGACTGGATGGGGCTGGGCGTCGCCCGCATCGAGCGCGCCCAACCCCAGGCCCAGGATCTGGTGCCGGGGCTCTGGGAGGCCATCCAGGGGGCCGGCGAAGGGCATCCGGGGGCCTTCCAGCTTCCGCCGCCCCCACAAACCCCCAAGGCCCAGTACCCCCCCAAGCCGGAGCGCCAGGACTGCTTCCGCTACCCCGAGTGGCGAGGCTCATCCTGGGAGCAGGCCCTGGCGGAGCAGGCCCGGAAGGAGGAGGCGGCTTTGGAGGAGGCCCTGCTGTCCCTGGAGAACCCCATCCGGTTTGCCAGCGTAAGCGAGGCCCTCTTCAAAGGCCCCAAGGCCCTGCAGGCGGTGCTAACGGGCCTGCGGGAGACCCAGGGCGAGCTTCAGAAGCGGCTACAGGAGGCGCTGGCCGAGATGGACGAGGCCCTGGGGTTCCGGGGCCAGCGGGCGCGCTACCGGCGCCTGAAGGCCCGCCAAGAGCGGGGGCGGCCCGTTGATGAAGAGGAGTTTGACCGCCTCGAGGCCCTTTTCCAGGAACTCGATGGGGCTTTGGGGGAAGGACGGCTGGAGGTTCTGCTGGAAAGGGACGGGGAGGCCCGGGCGCTCAGGGAGGAACTGGAGCGCCTGAAGGCCGAGCTGGAGGAAGGGCAGAAGGAATGGGACAAGCAGGAGGCCGCTGCGTCATCCCAGTCGCAGCCTCGAGGGTTCCGGTGGTTCTTTCCCAGGCGTCCAACTACCCCTGAGACCCCCTCCGCCCGCAAGCAGCTCTGCGACGCGGCCTGGAGCATCCTGGGGGAGGCCCACGAGCGGTATGTGGCTTATGCCGCCAGGCTGGAAAAGTACCGGCGTATCTACCGCGAGGTCGGTTACCTGAACGCGCTGCTGCCTGCTCTGGCCGAGGAGGAGCGCCAGCTTCAGGAGACGCTCGAGCGCATCCAGTCTTTTAGCCCTCGAGCCCCCTCGAGAACTCACAACCCCCTGGTGGTTCGGCTCCCCGGGCCCCGGCCTCCCCGCTTTGCCTACCATCAGGAGGCCGCACGGCTTTTGCAGGAGGGGATTCTGGAGCACCTGTGGTACGGGGACGACCTCGAAGCCCTGGAAGAGGAGCTGCTGGAGGGGGCCGAGCGCCTCCTGGCCCACACCCCTCCCCCCGAGCCCCTGAACCCCCCGCCCGAGACCTGGGCCCTTTTGGTGGAGGCGGCCACCCCCCAGGTGCCGGTGCGCACCTGGCCGGAGCACCGGGCCTACGCCTATGTGCTGGGAAGCGCCCAGGGGAGGCGCTGGGGGGAGGCTTACGCGGAAGAGCCGGGGCGGGAGGGGGAGGTGGTGCTCTTCCGGCTCCTTTATCCCCTGGCGCCCGCAGACCTCTGGCGGGAAGGGGCCGGGGCCTTTTCCGAGGAGGGGGAGCTGTCCTTGCAAGAGGCCCCAGCGCAGGCGGGACAGCCCAGGGACAGCCTGCGCCCCAACCCGCTTCTGGACGAGCTGCAGGGGCTTTTGGGATGAGGAAGGTGGGAAGTGGTGGTTCTGGAAAAAGCTGAGCGTGCGTTCCCCGGGCATATTCTGGATAAAAGCCTGATTCAGGAAGAGGTTTTTTACCGCATCCCCCGCTACGTGGTGGAGTACCTGCTGGCCCGCATGGGGGGCCAGCGCGAGGCCGTGGAAAAGGTGCGAAAGCTCCTGGAGGAGCGCTACCTGGGCCCCGGCCACGAGCAGTGGATCAAGGATCAGCTCCTGCGCACGGGCCGGTTTGTGCTCATCGACCGCCTCGAGGTACAGGTGGATCTGCAAACAGGCTCCTACCGGGGCCGGATTCCCAGCCTGGGAGAGCATCTTTTGGAGGTGCGGCCCCGCCTGGCGGAGGAGCACCCGGGGGTGCTCTACGGGATGTGGGGCACCCTGGAGCTCTTGTACGACCCGGCCACCCGCAAGGTGCGCCTGGGGCAGTTTGTGCCCTTCGAGGCGCATCTGAAGGACCTCGAGCCCTTCCAGCGGGGCCGCCAGGCCTTCAGCGAGGAGGAGTGGACAGACTTTCTCCTGGGGAGCGTAGGCATCAACCCCGAAGGCCTGAGCGAGCGGCTGAAGCTCCTCTACCTAGCCCGCCTGGCCCCCCTGGTGGAGCCCAACCTGCACTACCTCGAGCTGGGCCCCCGCCAGACCGGGAAGACCTACCTTCTGCGCAACACCTCGGCCGAGGCCTTCGTGGTCTCCGGAGGCAAGGTGAGCCCGGCGGTTCTGTTCTACAACCAGCTCACCCGTCGCCCGGGCCTGGTGCCCACCTACGAGGTGGTGATCTTCGACGAGATCGCCCACACCGCCTGGGAGGATCCCTCGGTAATCTCTATCCTGAAGGACTACATGGAGTCGGGCCAGTTCAGCCGGGGCGGCAGAACCCTGGCCACCGAGGCCTCGCTGGTTTTCCTGGGCAACGCCGACGACCCCACCCCCCCTGTGACCCGCGCCCTGCCCAACGGGCTGCGGGGGGACACGGCCTTCCTGGATCGGATACACGGGATCCTTCCAGGCCACGAGTTCCCCAAGATCACCCCGGAGCGCCTCTACCAGGGCCCGGCCCTGGTGGTGGACTACCTGGCCGCGGCCCTGCGCCGCCTGCGCCCCCTGGCCTTCTCTGCGGAGGTGAGCCTGCCCTCGAGCTACACCCAGCGGGACATCCGCGCGGTGCGTAAGTGGCTTTCCGCCCTGCTAAAGCTCCTCTACCCCCACCGGGTCTGGCCGGAGGAGCGGGTGAAAGGTCTCCTGGAGTTTGCCCTCGAGCTGCGCGAAAGGGTTTACGAGGAGCTCCACCGCCTGAACCCGGATGAGTTCCCTCCGCGCAAGCCCCAGGCCCCACCCCCCCGGCTCGACTGGGCGGAACTCCAGGCCCTGCTGCCCGCAGAGTACACCGGCCTTTTTCAGGCCCTGCAGGAGGCGGGCCTGCCCCCGCCGGAGGAAGGCCCCGAAGACCTGATGGCAGAGGGACGGGTCATCGGGCAGAGCCTGGCCCGCTGGGGCCAGAAGCGCCTGGTGCCCCCGGGGCTGGGGGCGCATGGCCTCGAGGTTCACCCAGAGACCCCAGTGGAGAAAATCCAGAACTATTACCAAATCTCCCTCGAGGTGACACCTATAGTAGGATTGGGGAATGGGTCGTAGGATTGCCCCAATCGATTGGACTGAAAGCGCAGAGGAGCTGGAGGCACAGTATAGACGGGAGAAGCACCTGGAACGACGTAAACGGCTGCAGGCGATGTGGCTGGTACGTCGAGGCAAAGCTGCACAGGATGCGGCCAAAGAAGTGGGGATTGGACGTAAAACCCTCAACCGGTGGCTGGCTTGGTATCGGGCCGGGGGATTGCAGGAGGTGTTGAAGCGCGTACCGGGCTGGGGGGTCAAGGTCAGTCGAGCCTGGTTGGATCAAGACCAACAACTGGAACTGCGAGCCGAGAGTGCCCAAGGAAGCTTTCGCACCTACGAAGAAGCGCGGCAGTGGGTGCAACAACGCTTTGGGGTGCAGTACAGCTATAAAGGCCTCTATGGGCTGATGGCTCGATGGAAGATTCACCCCAAAGTACCGCGACCGAGTGCTGCCAAGGCCGATGCGGCAGCGCAAGCGCGCTGGAAAAAGGGGGGCTCAAAGCCCTGATAGCCGAGCAGCTCCACCGAGGGGGTCAGACCCTGGGGGAGGCTCTGGGCCGGATTGGGTTTAGCGATGAGCTGCGGTTGGGACTGCTGGGTCAAGTTCGACGGGTGCTGGCGCCTCGGGGGGTGAAGGTCGTTCAAACGGTACAGCGGGCATACCAGTATGCCTACCTGCTGCTGGCGGTGATACCGGCCATCGGTCAGTTGAGGTGGGGTTGGATTCCCCGCCTGAAGCAAGAACACCTCAAACCGGTGCTGGAGCAATGGGGGTTAGCCATCAACGTTTGGGATGGGGCGGGGGTTCATCGGGGTCGTAGCCTATCCGAGCTAGCGGGGAGTCGTATCCTTCAACCGGCCTATTCGCCCGAGCTCAATCCTGCCGAGCGGGTGTTTGAGGAGGTCAGGCGGGCCATTGAAGGCAAAGTGTACCCTTCGCTGGAACACAAACGCCTGGCTGCCGAGGAGTTCCTCACCCAGCTTGCGGCTGATCCAACTAGGGTCAAGCGGCTTTGCTTTTGGCCTTGGATTCAAGAGGCTTTATGTGTCACCTCGTCGTAGAGTTGGTATATCTAAACAACTGAAGGAGGAACTATGGCTGAAACCGTGACCCTATCCATCGCGGATAGTTTCTACAAGGCCAAGGATCGCCTCACTGCTGCGGAGCGGGCCTTGGTGATGGAAAGCCTCCTTCTCTTTGCTCAGAATCCGCGCCACAACAGTCTGAATCTGGAAAAAATCCACAATGGGTTTTGGTCTACTCGAGTTAATCGGGATATACGAATTATCCTCTACCCCTACGGTAAGGCCTGGATTGTGGCTTATTGCGACCATCACGACAAGGCCTACGAATGGGCCGAGCGACACCGGGTGGAGGTTCACCCGGTTACGGGCGAACTCCAGTTCACCCGCGCTGAGGTAGTGGTAGTTACGGTGCCTAGGGAGGTAGAGGCCCCTCTTGCCCGCTTCGACGAGGACTATCTCCTGAGCCTGGGGGTGCCGCCGGACTACCTCAAACCCCTGCGCTACGCCACCGAAGACGGGGTTCTGGAGCTGTTGGACGGGCTTCCTCAGGCCATTCAGGAACGCATTTTAGATCTTCTGGATGGCAAACCCGTGGTTCCGCCGCCCAGAATCCAGGTGCAAAACCCGGAGGAGCTCCTGGCCCATCCCCTGATCCAGCGGCAGTTCCACCTGCTCCAGAGCCTCCAGGAGGTGCGCCAGGCCCTGCAAGGCTCCTGGGAGGCCTGGCGCTTTTTCCTGCATCCCCTGCAGCAGGAGGTGGTGAAAGCCCACTTCGGGGGGCCAGCCCGGGTGACGGGCGGAGCGGGCACGGGCAAGACCGTGGTGGCGATCCACCGCACCCGCACCCTGGCCCAGCGCTACCCGGAGGCCCGCATTCTCCTCACCACCTTTAACAAAGGCCTGGCCCAGAGGCTCAAAATCGCCCTCAAGGGTCTGGCCGGGGAGGAGCTCCCCAACGTTTGGGTAGACAACCTGCACAACCTCGCCTTGCGCCTCTACGAGGAGGCTTATGGGCGGGTACATATCTGGAAGGAGGAGGAATACCGCCCCGTTCTGGAAAAGCTGAGCCAGGGCCTGTCCTTCAGTTCAGACTTCGTTCTCTCCGAGTGGGAGATGGCCGATGCCTGGGGCCTGTACACCTGGGAGGCCTACCGGGGCTTTTCCCGCGAGGGCCGGGGCATCCCCCTGAGCGCCCGGGAGCGCCGCAGCCTCTTTGAGGTTTTCCAGCGGGTATGGGAGGGCATGCAGGCCCAGGGGGCTACCACCTTTAGCGGGGTCTGCCACCGGGTGCGCACCGCCCTGGAGGAAGGGAACCTGCCCCGCTTCCGCGCGGTGGTGGCCGACGAGACCCAGGACTTCGGCCCCGCCGAGCTCATGCTCCTGCGGGCCCTGGCTGAGGAAGGTGCGGACGACCTCTTCCTTACCCTGGATCCTGGCCAGCGGATCTACAAAGGCCCCACCTCCTGGCGGGCGCTGGGCCTCGAGGTGCAGGGGCGATCCCGCCGTCTGCGGGTCAACTACCGCACCACCCGGGAGATCGGGGAGCTGGCGGAGCGGACGCTTCCCTCCCAGGTGGAGGGGGAGGTGCGGGGGAGTCTGGCCCTTCTGCGGGGTTCCAAGCCGGAAATCCGTGGCTTTCCCAGAGAGGAGGCGGCCCTGGAGGAGCTTTTGCGCTGGCTCCGCTGGCTCCTGGATCAGGGTCTGGAGCCCCATCAGATGGCCGTTCTGGCCCGCACCCATAACCTGTCCAAGCGGGTTGGGGAAGGGCTGCAGAGGGAGGGACTCCTACCCCAGGGTCTGGAGACGGACGGGGAAGGGGTCTGGTGCGGGACGGTGCACGGGGCTAAGGGGCTCGAGTTCCGTGCGGTGGCTTTGTTTGGGGCCACCGCCGGCCTGTTCCCCTTGAGAACCCTGCTGGACAGGGCCGCCGACCCTCAGGAAAGGGCCCTGGTGGAGGAGAAGGAGCGCAGCCTGCTGTACGTGGCCCTCTCCCGCCCCCGGGAGTACCTCTGGGTGGGTTACTGGGGCGAGCCCAGCCCCTACCTGCCTTCCTGAGATGCTGGGTTGGGTAAGGCTATGTATCCCGGTGCCGAACTAACCGAATCTGGTATGAGGCACCTGGGGAACCGACGCCTCGTGTAGCTTCCAGAGGGGTCAGGCCCATGTGGGGCTTTGTGCCTGGATCAGCCCTCCAGGTGCCGGGCCAGCCACTCCCTGGCTGCCTCCAGCTCCTCCGAATGCAGCTCATGGCCGGCCTCCTGCCAGCGCAGCTCGACCGCGGCCCCGGCCCGCTCGAGCCAGTCTGCCAGGGCTTCGACGCGCTCAATGGGGGCCCAGGGGTCGCGACGGCCCGCGGCTAAGAAGGCGGCCTTGGTGGAAAGGTTGGGCAGGGTGGAAGGCTTCAGGGGCAGCACCGGGCGCAGCAGCACACCCCCGGCCAGCGCCTCGGGGTGCAGCAGCATCAGCGCAGCGGCCATGTTGGCCCCGTTGGAGTAGCCCAGGGCGTACACCCGGCCCGCATCGAAGCCGTAGCGTTTGGCGGCCTCCCCCACAAAGCGGGCCAGGTCGGCGGCCTGGGCCTTGAGGTCGGCCTCGTCGAACACGCCCAGGGCCAGCCGCCGGAAGAAGCGCGGAGCGCCGTTCTCGAGCACCTTCCCACGCGGTGAGAGCAGGTTGGCAGCCGGGGCCAGATGGCGGGCCAGCTCAATCAGGCTGTGTTCGTTCCCCCCGGTGCCGTGCAGCAAGAGCAGGGTGGTCGGTGAGCTCCCCGGCTCAAAGCGGTGGACGAAGCCCAGCTCGGCGCTCACGACCACACCTCAGGCGTGGGCAGACGCAGCTCGGGCAACCTGGCCTCGATGCGGGGGCGCGCCGGCTCGAGCCACGGCGGCAGCACCAGCTTCTCGCCCAGGTGGGCGGGGTCTTCGTCCACGGCGAAACCGGGGCCGTCGGTGGCGAGCTCGAAGAGCGCCCCGCCCGGCTCGTTGAAGTAGACCGATTTGAACCAGAAGCGGTCGATCTGCGGCGTGGCCCGCATGCCAGCAGCCTCGATGCGCGCGCGCACGGCCATCTCGTGGGCGGTGTCCTCCACCCGCCAGGCCAGGTGGTGGATGCTGCCCCGGCCCCAGCGGCCCTGGGGCAGGTTGGGCAGCTCCTTGATGTCGAGGAAGTTGCCCGAGCCGCCGCCATTGACGACGAAGCGGTTCCAACCCTTCTCCTGGCCTGCGCTCACGAAGCCTAAAGCCTGGCTCAGAAACTGCGCGGTGGGGTAGAGTTCGCGCTCCCACAGCCGCGCACCGTGCAGGCCCATTATTTGTTTGTCCTCCGGAATGGTGCTCCCCTCCCAGGGGGTGAAGGGGCGGGGGCCAGTTTCCACCAGGGCGACCTCGAGGCCGTCGGGGTCCTGAAAGGGCAGGGCCCGCTCTCCAAAGCGCACCTCCACCTCGCCCACCCTGACCCCGTAGCGCTGCAGCCGAGTGGCCCAGAACTCCAGGCTGCCGTGCGGCACCGCAAGCTGCACCTCAACGGCCATGCCGGTGCCCTTGCGCGGGGCGGCCAGGTTCTCCCAGGGGAAGAAGGTGAGGTCGGTGCCGGGCCGCCCCTCGGCATCGGCATAGAAGAGGTGGTAGGTGCCGGGGTCGTCCTGGTTTACGCTCCTCTTCACCAGCCGCATCCCCAGAACCCCGGCGTAGAAGTCGAGGTTGCGCTGGGCCTGGGTGGCCATGGCGGTGACGTGGTGCAGGCCGTTCACCCCGCTCATGCCCGCACCTCCGCGCCCGGGTGGGCGATTTCGGGCAGGGCCAGTTCGATCTGGGCGCGGCTGGCCTCGAGCCATGGCGGCAGCTTGAGGCTGCTGCCCAGCGCCTCGAAGGGCTCGTCGGCGGTGAAGCCGGGGATGTCGGTGGCGACCTCGAAGAGCACGCCGCCGGGCTCGCGGAAGTAGACCGAGCGGAAGTACTGCCGCTCCCGCACCTCGCTCACGCGCAACCCCAAGCCCAGCAGCTTCTCGCGCAGCGCGATTTGGGCCGCGTCGTCGGGGACGCGGAAGGCGATGTGATGAACCGTGCCCACCCCGTCCCGCGCGGCCAGGAACCCTCCCGTCTCCCGCACCTCCACCGCGCCGAACCCGCCCTCGGGCACCATCACGGTGACGTTCTCGCGCTGCCCCTTCACGCGGTAGCCCATGGCCTCGAGCGTCCGCAGGCTCGGCCCGGCCTCGAGCACCCACATCTGCGCGGCGTAGACGCCCCGGATCGCGTGCTCGGCGGGAACCGGCATGGCCTTCCAGGCGGTGACTTCGGGCGCGTGGGGGGTGGCGACGAGCTCGAGCTGCAGCCCGTTGGGGTCCTTGAACGCCACGACCTGAGCGCCTTCCCGCTCGAAGGGGCCGCTGTACGCCACGCCCTTCTCCATCAGGCGGTGCAGCCAGTAGCCCAGCGAGCTTTGGGGGATCGCCAGGGAGACCACCCCCACCTGATGCACGCCCGCCCGTCCGGGCGCGGCCTGCGGCCAGGGGAAGAAGGTCAGGAGGGTGCCGGGCCGGCCCAGCCCGTCGCCGTAGTAGAAGTGGTAGGTGCCGGGGTCGTCAAAGTTGACGGTGAGCTTGACCAGGCGCAGTCCCAGCACCCCGGCATAGAAGTCCAGGTTCTTCTGGGGGTCGCCTGCCATCGCAGTGATGTGGTGAATTCCGGTGACTTTTTCCATTGCAGGCCCTCCTCGAGGGCAACCTCACTAATGATGATAAAACATAGTGCTATAAAAAATCAAGCATTACAATCCGCTTACCGAGAAGCCGCCGTGCTGCAGGGCTTCCTGCAACTCCGCTGGGCGTGGGTCTCTCAGTGTACGGGCGTTGTCGCCGGGTTTCCAGTGGCCCTCGAGTTCGCCCACCGCCACCATCGGGAACTTGAGCTAGCCGCTGCTCATAGCCCGCACGGCCTGCTCGGCCTCGGGGTTGCGCTCCACGTCTGCAGCTTGAAGGGGATGCCGCGGGCAACACTCGGTTCCGTAGACGAACACCCTAGCCATCGCGCCCCACTCGAGCGCTGCCCCCTCGGCCTCGAAGCCGGTCTCGAGGTGGCTGTTGTTGCAGAGTGTTGGCTCGCTCGAAACATGCCCAAAGGGCGTGAAGTGTATAGCAAATATTTTTTTCACGTAAATATAATCGTGAAAAAAAACACTTATATCCAATCTGCGACAACTAGATGCTGCTTCTTGAACAGGTTGCTCAAGATTTCTGAGGCTGCCGCGCGCAACGGGCTTCCCGCAGATCCCCCAGGCGCTCTCGCGTGTCTCTGGCGAAAAATCCGGCCCCTCCTCGGGGCCGTGAACGCGGTGCTGAAGGAGCTCGAGACCAACCCGCCCTGGGGTAGTTGCCGGTTATTCCTTCGCCTGCTCGTAGGGCTGGTGGAGCTGCACCGGCTTGGCCTTGGTGCGGCTGCCAGCACGGATGTTGAGCCACTCAGTGAAGACCGCGAAAGCGATGGCGAAGTAGATGTAGCCCTTAGGGATCTTCTGGCCCAGCCCCTCGGCGATGAGGCTCACGCCGATGAGCAGCAGGAAGGACAGCGCCAGCATCTTGACGGCCGGGTGGCGTGTAATCGGTCAATACACTTGAGACTCCTGAGGAACCGACACCTCCTGTAGTTGCCTTTCACCTTTCTACTTGGCCATCCTTTTCTGCAAACAGGGTTGGCTTGGTCAGGGCGTTCCGGGCAGTTTCAAAAGAAGAGAACGCGGAGCACCGGGCAATTGACAATCTGGGGATGAGCGAGGGCAGGCGGGGAGAGCTGGAGGGGACGGAATGAGGTGAAGAAGGCTTCGATCTTAGGCCACGCGTGCTTTTCTCAGGCTGGAGGCGTAGCGTTTGTGAACGGGTTTGAGTTGGTATGAGTCCAAGGCGAGCATCGTTCGTGAGGCGATACAAGGTTACCTGGCCAATCCCATCCACATCCTTCACTCAACTGCGCAAGTCCTACCGGAGTGCTAACATAAACATGTGAGGCTGTCTGAGCGCATCACCTTCAACCCACTGGTCATGGGCGGGCGGCCCTGCATTCGTGGAACGCGCATCACCGTGGGCACCATCCTCAACCAGCTCCGTTCCCAGACCCCGGCAGAAATCCTGCGCGACTACCCCGAGCTCGAGCCAGAGGATATTGACGCCGCGCTGGAGTACGCGGTCTTTCTGGCCGAGGAGCGCGAGGTTGCGGTTTGAAGATTCTACTGGACATGAACCTCACCCCTCGCTGGGTGGGGTTTTTGCGTGAACGGGGCCACCAGGCCGTGCGATGGTCGGAGGTGGGACTGGCCAGCGCAAACGACCTCGAGGTGTTGCGCTTCGCTGCCACCCAGGGGTACTTGCTCCTAACCCACGACCTCGACTTTGGCGACCTGCTGGCGTATACCCAAGCGTGGTGATTCTGCGGGGAGTGGACTTGCGGCCTGAGGCTAGCGGAGAGCGCCTGCTGCAAGTGCTGGTGGCCGCGGCAGAGGTGCTCGAGGCTGGGGCCATCGTAGTGGTGGACTCCCGCCGGGTTCGTGTGCGCCCGTTGCCTTTAGGATAGCGAGGGTAGGGCACGGCTCACCTCGGGACATGCACGTACACGCCCACCGCCACATCCTTTGCCCAACTGCGTAAGTCCTAAATGCAACAACGCCCCTTCAAAGTATTCCCGATCAAGCGGAGTCGCCGGGTGGCGCGGCAGCCAAGTAGATGGGCGAGAGCGAACTGTACAACTCCTGCAGGCATACCCTATCTATATGCACTTATGTCCAGTTATAAATGAAATCAAATATAAGTGGTTATAACTTTACCCCAATTCGGAAAAGCCACCCGAACCACCAACCGCTGTGGAGGCCGGAGGAGCAACAGAGACCAGCACCCAGCCCCGCCCCCATCTGCGCCACCATGTGACGCCAGGCAGGATCGTGCTCCAGCAGCTTGAGCAGACCATAGGCCAGGAGCACCGCATAGACGTGAAAGACCAGCCCCCGGGTCTTGCGATAAGCACGCTCGCTCAAACCCCGCCGATCCAGGCTGGAAAACACACTCTCGACCACCCGGTGCCCCTGTAAAAGACACCGCTCCCGCCGGGTATGAGGCCGCATGTTGCGCTTGTGCTTGGCAACCAGATCCACCCCCTGCCGGGCCACCCGTGACCGCCTGGTACCTCAACCCCTCCAGTAGCCGCTCGGCTACCACCACATCGTGCACGTTGGCTGAAGAGAGCAAAACCCGCCGTATGAAGCCCTGGTCATCGACCAGGGCGTGTAGACGTAATCCGTAGAAGTACGTTCGGTTGGCATGGTCACGGCCGATGCGTCCGGGGAGGCTGACCCGCTTGGCCCGGGCCAGGGCGGCCTCAAAAAACCCTGGCCCCCTCTAGCTTCAGAAAGACCCCATCCCACGGTGTCAAGTATACTTGGCGGGGTGGGGTTTGGCTTTGGGATAGGGCCGGGGGCCGAACCCGAAAACCCAAGACTATTGGCCTTTCGTGGGCGACGAACGCGTGGCCGCCCCATGGATTGGGTTCGCCTGAGGGGAGGTTGAGTTCCGCTAGGGTACGGCTTGCTGAGCCTGGCTAAAAGCCGAGGCCGGGAACCCGCTGCACACTCAAGGCTAGTAGAGGAGAGTAGCTATGTCCAGTCTGACCGCCGCGCTGGTCATCTACCGCCAGAGGCCCGCCCTGGCCTGGGAGAAGGAAGGGCGGCTGGAGCTCCTCCTTTCCGACGGGGAGCGGGTGCGGGTTCGTTCCAAGGACGTTCTGCTCCTCCACCCAGGGCCTGCAAGCCTGGAGCTTGCGGTTCCCGAGGGCGAGGAGGAGGCGGCCTGGGAGCTTCTTAAGGGGGAGCAGGTTTCCCTGAAGGAGCTTGCTGAGTTGGTCTACGGGGCCTACACCCCCGAGGCAGCCTACGGGGCCTACCTCCTGGCCCAAAGGGGGGAGCGCTTCGCCCTGGAGGGGGAGGGGGTGAGGGCCCGCACGGAGGAGGAGCTTTCCGCCCTCCTGCGGGCGCGGGAGGAGAGGGAAGCCCGGGAGCGGGCCTTCCGGGAGGGGGTGGAGCGGCTTAAGAAGGGCAACCCGGGGCCGGAGGATCGCCCCCTCCTCCAGGAGGTGGAGGCCCTGGCCCTGGGGAAGCGGAAGGAAAGCCCTGTCCTGCGCGCCCTGGGCCTTTCCGAAACCCCCGAGGCCGCTCACGGCCTCCTCCTCCGCCTGGGGGTCTGGCACCGGGAAAACCCCCACCCGAGCAGGCTGGGCCTCCCCCTTACCCCCCCAGGCCTCCCGGTTCCCCCTCTGCCCGAGGAGGAACGGGAGAACCTCACCCACCTCCCCGCCTTCGCCATCGACGACGAGGGGAGCCGGGATCCGGACGACGCGGTGTACGCGGAAAGGGTAGGGGAGGGCTTCCGCCTCTTGGTGCACGTGGCGGACGTGGCCGCCCTCGTCCCTCCGCATAGCCCCCTGGACGAGGAGGCCCGCCGCCGGGGGGCCAACCTCTACCTGCCCGAGGGCACGATGCCCATGCTCCCCGAGGAGGCAACCCAGATCCTCGGCCTGGGCCTGAGAGAGGTTTCCCCCGCCCTCACCTTTGAGCTACGGGTTTCCGAAGAGGGGGAGCTACTGGAGGAGCGGATCTACCCGAGCTGGGTGCGGGCTGTGCGCCTCACCTACCGGGAAGCCCTGGAAGTGGAGGGCCTCGAGGCTCTGAAGGCCCTGGCGGAGGTCTTGCGAAGGCGCCGCCTGGCCCAGGGGGCCCTAGACCTCGCTCTTCCCGAGGTGAAGGTGCGGGTGGAGGGGGAGGCCATCCAGATCCACCCCCTTCCCCCCTACAAAAGCCGGGTCTGGGTGCGGGAGGCCATGCTCCTTGCGGGCTATGCCGCGGCCCATCTGGCCTTACGGGAGGGGCTGCCCTTCCCCTTCGCCACCCAGGAGGCCCCCAGTCGGCGGGTGGAGGGGGAGGGCCTGAGCGCCCTTTGGGAGCAGCGGAAGGCCCTGAAACGGGCCCAGCTCAGGGCGGTGCCCGCCCCCCACAAGGGCCTGGGCCTTCCCCTCTACGCCCAGGTGACCAGCCCCTTGAGGCGCTACCTGGATCTGGTGGCCCACCAGCAGCTTCGGGCCTGGCTCCGGGGGGAAAAGCCCTTAGCCCAGGGGGAGATTCTGGAAAGGGTGGGGGCGGCGGAGGCGGTGGCCGACCTGGTGCGGGAGGCCGAGAGGAAGAGCAGGCTTCACTGGACCCTCCTCTACCTTCAGGAAAAGGGGTACGAAGGCCCCGGGGTTCTGGTGGAGCGAAGGGGAGGGCAGGGGGTCTTCCTCCTCCCTGAGCTGGGCCTCAGCGCCCAGGTGATCCTGCCCGCCCCCCTTGCCCTGGACGCGGAGGCCCGCCTCCGCTTCCTGGAGGCGGATATCCCGGGCCTCGAGGCCCGCTTCGCCCTCCTTTAGCCCATGTTCCCACTGCAGGCGAAGCCCAAGCCCGCAATGAGGCCGGAGAGGATGTCTCCCAAACCGCCCATCAGGGCCGCTGGCGCAGATTCTGGCCGGCTTGCCAGCGCCCCACCCACCAAAATGCGGTGGCCATCGCCCGGTTTAAGGTTTCTTGATCGGGTGGATTGATCAACAAACGTTCTAACTCGGCCTCGTCGATGTTTTCCAGCGGCCTGGCCCGGGGCCGGTCGCCGGCAAAGCGCAGGGCCATCCCTTCGGCTTTCCAGCGGGGCCAGCCCGCGGGCTGGGCCAGGTGGAATAGCTCGTGACGCAGGGTGCGCTCCAGCGCGCCCCGCTCCAGCAGAAGCCGCAGACGCTGGCTGTCGATCTGGTTCCTGTTCCGATTGGCCGCGGCCAGGATGAACCAGGGCAGCCGGGTTGCGGCGCGGTAGGACTTCAGGTGGGGGTGCACCACCACCCGCACCTCTGGGGGCGGCGTATAGCCAGCGGCGATCAAGTCCCGCCGGGCTTTTTGCAGCACCCGGAAGACCTCGGGCAGGTGCCGGGCGTCCTCCGGCGAGGCCGTCTGTACTACGAAGCCGGGTGCTTTGGCGATCTGCCAGGCCTGGGCCAGGGCCAAGGGGAAAAAGACCCCAAAAGCAAACAGCACCCAGGGCCAGCGCACCGGCTCACCTCACTCGCTCACCTGCAGCGTCCGTGCCGTCCCCACCCCGCGCACCTCCGGCTCGTACATCATCCAGGCCAGCGTGGGCAGCGCGGTAAAGCGGCCGGGGGTCTCGGCCCGCAGCAGGTAGGTGAAGGTGACGGGCCCGCTCAGGTAGCTGAAGAAGAACTCCACCTGCCGGTCGCGGATCTCCCGCCCGTCGAACCAGTAGTTCCAGCCGTAGTAGTCGTCGCCAAAGCGCGAGCGCACCCCGGCGATGCGGAAGGAGTCGTCGTTCTCCACCACCACCAGGCCGGCCGGGGTGGGTTCCTCCACCACCACATACCGCAGCGCGCCCTGCTCGGGGCGCACGGTGAGGGTTACCAGCACCAGCTCCCCGGCCTTGACCGGGCCGGTCAGGGGGCTTTGCTCGTAGACAAAGCGTTCGGTTCTGGCATCGTAGCGGGGGGTGAGCTTATGATAGGTACGGGCCACCCGCAGGCCACGGGACTCCGGACGCAGGTACTCCTTCTCCTCGAAATAGCTCACGCTGCCGCTGATATACAGGCCATTCTGGCCGGTGACCTGTACCTCGTTCTCGCCTACCTTCAGGCCTTCCAGGGCCAGCTCGGCCCCCCGGGCTGGAACCTTCAGGGTTTGCGTCTGCCCGTTGACCCGAACCTGCACCTCCTGTTCGCCGGGCTGCTCGCCGGTAGCCTTCGCCAGGGCCAGTGCGGCGATCACCACTGCGGCGGTGTCCTTGGTGGAGACCCAGCGGGCCCCCCTGCGCTCCTGCATCAGCCAGTTCACGATCTTGGGGACGGCGGGGTGGTTGGGGCGCAACCGGGCCAGGGCTTCCAGGCCACGGGCCGTTGCTTCAATACGGTCGTCGTTCCAGGCCCAGCGCGGGGCCCGCACCTCCCAGTAGGCGGTGCGTTCGCGCTCGGTCAGTCGGGCCAGGAGACCCTCGAGGGTCCGTTCGGCCAGGGCTCGGTTGCCGTTGTGGTGGTAGGCCAGCACCGCCAGCGCATGGCCGTAGGGGGTGAGGTCGGGCCTTCTCAGGTAGTCTTGCAGGTAGCTAAAGTCCAGCGGCGGGGTTTGTTGATTGGCGGTTCGGGTCAGGTGCGGTTGGTTGGAGCGCTGCAAGCCACCCGGCGCACGAGCGAAGTCTGTCCCGACAGCGGAACGTTCCTTGGGCATATACGCGGGCCCGGCCAGGGCAAAGGCATAGGCGGCGTAGGCCACGGCGTCGGCGGCGTAGGTGTGGGCGTCGGGCCGGTTCAGGGTTTTGAGCAGATACGCCACGCCCCGCTTCAGGACGTCCTCGCGCACCCGATAACCGGCCTCCTGGGCCTGCAGGAGCCCGGTCAGCACATAGGACGAGATGTAGAGCGAGGAGTCGTCGTGCTGCCAGAAGCCCCAGCCCCCGTCCTCGTGCTGGAAGTCGTAGAGGCGCTTGAGGCCTGCCGCCACAAAGTCGTCCAGATTTTGCGCGAGTTCTTCGGGTAATTGGGCAAAGTTACCGGCCTGCCTGGCCAGCACACTGGGCAAAAAGCGGCTCATGGTCTGTTCGGAGCAGCCATAGGGATAGCCTGCCAGATAGGAGAGTGCGGGTGTGACCGCAGCGGCCAGCGAGGGGGTGAGGTAGAGCCGGCCCCGCATCTGGCCGGGGTCGGTGGTGGGGGGCAGGCTAAACGCCCAGCGATCCCCCGACTGCCCGGCCCAGCCCAGCTCCTGCTTGAGGCCCCTGGGGAGGATGGGCAGCCGGGTGCGCAGGGCATCGGAGGCGGCCGGGGTGAGGGCCGAGGCTTCCAGGGTAGCGCTGCCGCTTTGTCGGGCCTGCACCCGGTAACTGGTAGCGGTGCGTCCACCGGCTGGAAGCCTAACGGGTGTGGTGGGTGGGGTCAGCAGCTCGAGCCCGCTGGGCACCAGGCGCAACTGGCCCTCCTGGTTCTCGCCCAGGTTGTTCTGCCCGATCACCCGCAAGGTGGCCTCGTCCCCCCGGACCAGGAAGCGCGGGGTGCTCAGCCGGGCGATCACCGGCAGGGTGGTGGTTACGGTCTGGGTGGCCTGCCCAACGGTATCCGCCAGCGAGATGGCCCGGGCGGTCAGGCGCCACTGGGTCAGGTTGTCGGGGAAGCGAGCCTCTACCGTGGCCTCGCCCCGTTCGTCGGTCTCCACCGCGGGCAGCCAGAGGAGGGTATCGCGGAAGTCCTCCCGCACTTTGGGGGCCGCCAGCGACTCCTTGGCCTGTCCAAAGACGGCCCTGTCCATGGGGGCCCGGCCGGCCACCGCAGGTGCTGGGGCCACGTTGCCAAAGTAGAAGCCCCCGGCGGTCTGGGTGCCCACCAGGTTGGACTTCAGACCCCAGAAGAAGGCCCGGATGTCCGGGGTTTTCTCGGGCCGCACCAGGTAGATGGCCTCGTCCACCAGGCCCAGCGTGACCTGGCTTTTCACCGCACGCCCGCTGGCATCGGTCACCTTGAGCCGGAAGAGGGCGGTCTCGCCGGGCTTGTAGGTGGTTTTGTCGGAGGCCACCGTCACGTTCAAAAATTTCTCCGTCGGTGGCAGCAAAAAGCCCGCCACCTCGCTGTAGTACTCGCCACCCCCCAGCACCGTGACCGCGAGGTAGCCGTTGGGGGCCATCTCCGGGGTGAGCTTCAGCTCGTAGGTGAAGGTGGAGCCCCGGAAGCGCACAATTTCGGGCTTGCGGAGGCCCGGGCCTTCCAGGTTCACCAGGGCCCAGCCATCCGCCACCGGCGACTGCACCACGAAGCGGGCGGTCTCGCCCACCCTGTACTGGGGCTTGTCGGGGGTAATCTTCAGGCTCTTATAGTCCCAGAACCAGTACGAACCGTCCGAGACCCAGACCCCCTCCTGGGCCTGGGTGGCCCGCCCGGCGCGGTCGCGGGCCTCCACCACCAGGGTATACGAGCCCTGCTTGGGCAGCCTGAGCTGCAGCCTGGCCTGGCCCCTGGCGTCGGTGCGCCCCTGCAGGCGGACGGTGCGTTCCTGCTGTTCGCCCCGGCCCCGCACCCAGTAGACGCGGTTGGCGCTCAGGGAAAAGGGCAGCGCGACCGGGTTGCCCTCGAGGTCTTCGGCCTGCACGGTGACGCTCAGGGTCTCCTGGGTCTGATAGGCGTAGCGGTCGGTGCGGATGTTGAGCACCACGCCCGCACGGTAGGCGGTGAGAAACCCGGTTCCGCTGATCTCCCGCCCGGCCTCGTCGGTCACGCCGGCCTCGAGGGTCAGCCGGTAGTCTTCCCCCAGGGGCTGCAAGGGCACCTCCAGCACCAGCTCCCCCTGGGCGTTGAGCCGCCCTTCGCCCCGCTCGATGATCCGGCCCTCGTAGATGTCCTCGTACTCGTAATTCTCGTAGAAACCGTAGCTCGAGGCGTAGGCAAAGCGGTAGTAGGGCCGCTGGATGAGGGCGTAGCTGACCTTGCCGCCCGCCACCGGCCCGCCAAACAGGTACTCGCCTTTCACCACAAAGCGGGCCTTCTCCCCCTGCACCGCTACGGGCTTTGCGGGGGTCACCTCCACGCGGTACTCGGGCTTGACGAACTCCTGCACCTCGAACTCGCCGATGTGCTCCTCCCCCTGTAGACGGGCCACCAGCGTATACCCGCCCAGCCGCACGTCCAGCCCCAGGCGAAACTGCCCGGAAAAGCTACCGTAGGCTTCGGTGGTGAAGCGGCCGGAAAACACCTCGTTGTCGTCGAAGTCGCGCACCACCAGCTCCACCGGCTGATGGGCGATGGGGCGCAGGCCGCTGGTGCTGCGGGCGGTGCCCTTGAAAAACACCGTCTGGCCGGGGCGGTAGACCGGGCGGTCGGTGACCAGATAAAGCCGATTCTTTTCCAGGTTCCAGCGCTGCCAGTAGGCGCTGCTAAAGGCCCAGGAGCTGCCCGAGCGGGCCGCCACAAACAGGTTGCTGGTGTCGGGCAGGTTGCTCTGGAGCAGGGCCAGCCCGCCCTCGGCCCGTCCCTGCTGCACGATGCGCCTGTCCTTGGAGACAAAAATCTGGGCGGTGCGCGGCTGTCCGCTATCCAGGCTGGCGGTATAGGCCAGGATTCGCTGCGGATCCGACTTGACCACCAGCCCCAGGTTGGTCACCAGAACCAGCGTGGCCGAGGTGGGGCGGGGGGTGCCCATCTGGGCCAGGTACAGGCCCTCGGGTAGCCGCCCCAGGCTCACCTCGCCGTAGGGCCTATTCTGGGTGCCAAAAACCGGCACGGTACGCACCGGCGACAGGTCCAGCTCGCCGGTGCGCTGAAAGCCGCGCGGACCGCCGAGTTCCACCACCTTCTCGGGGTTGCGAATCCGCAAGAGGCGGATCTGGCTGCGGCCACCCCCCGGCAGGTAGTACTCCAGCCGCACCGGCTGGGTGGGGCTGTAGGTTCCGCCGCCGTACAACTGGGGTTCCGGGCGCTGGGCCGACCCTGGTATCAGACTCAAAAAAAGCAAACCGAATATGCCGAACCCTGCTCGCCCAAAACGCTTCATCTCCGTAGCCTCCTAATAACTCACGATTTTCCAGCGGTAAAAGCCCAGAAAGTAGGGGTTGTCGGGCCGGGGGTGCCAGTATTTCTGGGGGTGCTTGTTCAGGGTTTCCAGGCTCACCATGCGCACCTCCCCCCCTTCGGAGGGGGCGTAGCCGGTGTGGTAGACCACCAGGTTATTGCCCAGGTACACCATGCTGTGATAGGCCGAGCCCCGGGCCAAAGGGCGCACGAAAAACAAGAGGTCGCCGCGCCGGGCTTTGTCGGGGGTGCGGCCCAGGAAGACGCTCGAGTACCGCATCAGGTACATGGCGCTGGCCCAGGGTACCAGGCGGCCCGCCTGCACATCGTCCGGGCGGTAGGCCCCCGGCGCGATGCGGAAGACCGCGCGGCCAATCTGGGGCAGGGGATAGGCGCTCAGGGGCGGGGCTGCTACCCTGGGCAGGTAGGGAAACTTCTGGAACCAGGCCGCGGTTTTGGGCTTCAGGGCCTCGAAAAAAGCAAAGCGCAGCAGGCCGGCGCAGTCCTGCTCCTGGGGGGGCCAGGCGGGCGAGGGGGCGGTGAACTGGGCCTCGGCAATAGCGGCAAACCACTCCAGAAACGCCTCGCGCTGCACGGCGCTGTGGAACTCGGCAACGTCGGGATAGCCGTCCTGGTCGAGGTCGGCAAGGTTAGACGACGGTGCGGCCAGGCCTATCGCCAGAATCAAACCAAGTAGCCCCACCTGGTGTTTCATGACCAATTCCGATTGTAGCGTGACCCAGGGTAAGCTAGGGGCCGTCTAAAGGCTGGCTCAAGGCGGTGTGGAAGGCTATGAACGACTGGAGTTGGGTGGTGCTGGGACTGGGGGGACTCAGCCTGGTGGGGCTGCTGTGGGCAGAGTGGCAGAATCGGCGCGCGGCTCGAGCCCTCTTCAAATCCCTGTGTTCGTTGGGGTTCCTGCTCTTCGCCCTCAGCCTGGGCCTGGATAGCTTGTTCGCGAGGCTCATCTTTGTGGGGTTGCTGCTTTCGGCGGTGGGGGATGTGCTTTTGCTCTTTGGCTCGAGCCGGGCCTTTCTGGCCGGTTTGGGGGCCTTTCTGCTGGCCCACCTGGCCTACCTGGGGGCTTTCGTGCAGGTGGGCGCGCCCTCCTTGGGGGGTTTGCTGCTGGTGCTGGCGATGGGGTATGGCTGGCTGCGCTGGCTGTGGCCCCATCTGGGAGGCTGGAAGGCCCCGGTGCTGGCCTACGGGGTGGTCATCAGCCTGATGCTCTGGGCTGGGCTGGGCACTGCCCAGAGCGAGATCTGGCTGGGGGCGCTGCTCTTCTACCTTTCCGACCTGTTCGTGGCCCGCCAGCGCTTTGTGGTGCAGCAGCCGCTGAATCCGTTGCTGGGCCTGCCACTTTACTACGCAGCCCAGTACCTGCTGGCCTGGGCCGCACGGTAGGTTTACGGGTGCTGGGTGGGAGGCGGCTCGAGCGGCCCATTGCTCAGAGCGTTTCCCACAATTCGGAAAAGAACCTGACACCGCCCACCGCACGTACTTCCACGAACTGCGCCTACACGCCCGGGTCGTTGAGCGGGGCTTTGTGCGGCGGGTTTTGCTCGCACGATGGGGTGGTGGCCGGGCGGTTGCTGGAGGGATGGAGGTACCAGGTGGTCACGGGGGAGAAGGGGTATCTGAGCCGGGGCCTCAAGGCACGGGTGCCCGGCAGGGGGTGGATCTGATTGCCAAGCACAAGTACAACCATCTTGCGGAAGGCTCTGGTCACCAGCATGAGCAGGACGGCTAGATTCGGCTGCTGACCGGCCACTCCTGTCTTGCCCACGTTTCCAGCGTCCCTGGTCGACTAGCTGCCCTGGGAGGATCATCGTGGGTCGGGGCTCGAGCTCCTACGCCACTACCCCTAGAGGGGTACAGCCTCCTCGAGGAACCAGAGCCCCCCCCCTGGCCCGCAGCTGGGCGAACTCCTGGGGGAGAAGCCCCTTGGGCTCCTCCCGGCCCTGCCGCAGGGAGAAGAGAAGCCGGGCCCGCTCCAGGGGATCCTTGGGGAGGTTAGGGGAGACCACCAGGAGGTCTATGTCGCTTTCCAGGTTGAAATCCCCTCGAGCGACCGAGCCGTAGAGGTAGACCTCGGCCTCCCCGAGAGAGTTCCGTACCCGCTGCGCATAGGCCCGGGCTTCCTGGAGGAGGGCCTCGCGCTCCTCAGCCCTTCTGGCCAGAGCAGAGGCCAGGATACTTCTCATACCGCCTCCCGAACCCAGGCGAGGATACGTCGGGCCGCCCGGAGGGCCTCCTCGGCCCGTCTAGGGTTGTAAAACTCGAAGGGGCTTCCCTCGGGGTAGGCATCGGGGTAGCGCGCGGGGATGTAGTGGATGTCCAGCTCCTGGGCGGCCTCGACGAGCTCCTCGGGGACGTCTACATGGCCCGCCCTCAGCTCCTCGAGGAGGCGCATGATGCTGTGCCCATAGGCCGGCCGCCCCAGCCCCCTGAGAAGCCCCTTTATGGCATACTCCCCTGCCTGCTGGGCCTTGAAGCAGGCCCAGTCGAAATCGCCGCCCTGGGCGTCCCTCTCGGCTGAGGTGAGGGTGTGCCGGGCCTGGGCCAGCCAGCGCTCGAGCTCCTGCAGGTCCACGGAGGGTATTGTATAGCCCCACGCACTTGGTGAGCGCTCGAGTGAGGATTGAATCCAACGACAAAAGCCTCACAGCGTATCCCCAGTACCACACCGCACAGTAGCCCTCGTGGGCAAAGCAGCCATGCGGGCATGTAAGGTGTTTTATCGGGAACCACTGTCGAACGTACCTTAGGGTTCTTATCGTTGGCTAATTTCGCATAATACACATTATGCGAAATATATCCAAAAGAGAAAGAAGCATAACGCCACGGCCACCCCACAGGGGGGCCATTGTGTCCGAGCCCTCACCCCAGGCTCTCACCTGAGTGCAACGACCCATCCCAGCGCTCGTCCTGGACGACGTTCAAGAGACCCTCTTGCACGCCCCGCCGAACACCTGTTCGACGGCTGTCCAGTGGAGGCTTATTGCCTTGACATCGTGGTTTTCGGTGTTCACCGGGGGCTATTTCTTCTGAGCAGAAAAACCCGGCTAGCTATCCTGTACCCGAGGTGAGAGTATGAGCATCGGTAAACGCTGGGCTGAACCAGAATACGGCCTACCCCCGCACCGCTTCCCCATCAAAGACCGCATCGAGTTTGAGGAGAACGGGGTGCGCTGGAAGCTGGTGGGCTTTGACAAGGTGCCTTTGTGGACGCCCGACTACGGCTGGGGCTACCACGCCCTCTACAAGGGCAGCGACGGCTCCTGGGGCGAGTGGCGGTTCCAGTACAAGATTGACAAAATCTACTACGAGAACGTACCCTTCCACCGCATGTCCAAGGACGCCCGCTTACCTGATTGGGCCCCCAAGGAGTAGCGTTTTGGGGCCAAAAGCAAAACCCGAGGATTCGTACCCTCGGGTTTTTCCGTTCTAGACTGGCTTTATTGATATGCCTTAGGCCGCTGTCGAGGCTGTTGAACTAGTCCATCTCCTCCTCGGGCTGGCTGGGCAAAGGGTTCTCGCGCGATCGCAGAATGCGGGCAATATCGGCCAGCTCCTCCTCAGTCAACCAGTCGCCGTAGAACGAGAGATTCTCGTACCCCTCCGGGTCGAGGCCTTCGCGATCTTTCTCGGGCCGGTAACTCAATCGCATGTTCCGCATATTTCAATCCTTGCCCGGATTTTACCCCAGGTGCAAGGGTCTACCCCCGTACCCGGCCGGCCGCTTAGGGGCACCGGTGGTAGCATGAGGCCATGCGCTTCCTCGCGGTGAGTGGGTTGCTGCTGGTTTTGGGGCCGGTAGGCTGCCAATCCACCCAGCTTCAAACACCCGCGCCGGACACCGGCGGGATCGTCGAGCTCAACCGCCAGCTGGGCCGGGGGGTGAACCTGGGCAACGCCCTCGAGGCCCCCTGGGAAGGGGCCTGGGGGGTCAGGCTGGAGGAAGGGTTTTTCGAGCTGATCAGAGAGGCGGGTTTCAAGACCATTCGGCTGCCCGTCAGCTGGACACACCATGCGGGGCGGGCCGCACCCTACACCATAGACCCGGCCTTCTTCAGCCGGGTGGACTGGGCCGTCACACAGGCCACCCGGCGCGGCCTCAACATCGTCGTCAACGTGCACCACTACGACGAGCTCAACGCCAACCCCCAGGCCGAGGAAGCCCGCTACCTATCCATCTGGCGGCAGATTGCTGAGCGCTACCGCAACCAGCCGGGCAGTGTGTATTTCGAGCTGCTCAACGAGCCCCACGGCCGGTTCAACGACAATCCCCAGCTGTGGAACGATCTCTTGGCCAAAGCCCTGCGGGTGGTGCGGGAGAGCAACCCCAGCCGGGCGGTGATTGTGGGGCCGGTGGGTTGGAACTCGCTGTGGCGGCTGTCCGAGCTGCGGCTGCCGGACGATCCCAACCTGATCGTTACCTTCCACTACTACGATCCCCTGGAGTTCACCCACCAGGGGGCTGAGTGGCTCAACCCCGTTCCACCTACCGGTGTGGTCTGGAGGGAGAACCAGGGGGCCTTCGCGGCGGGCTGGCAGAACTGGTCCTGGGGCAGCCGGGTCGGTTTTGTGGGTGAAGCTTTAGAGATCACCTACCAGGAAGGCTGGGCCGGGTTCTATTTGCACTCGGACGCTGGGGTGGAGGGGTATGACCGTCTTGCCTTTAGAACCAGCGCACCCGTGAGCCTGCAGGTCTCGTGCCGCCGGGATGCCCCTGCAAAAGCTGTCACCACCAGCGGCGGGGTGGAAACGGTGGTGAACCTCTCGGAGTGCGGCAACCCCAGCAGGCTTACAGACCTGATCTTGCAGAACAACTCCCCCAACGCCCGAGCTGCTTTCCGCCTGGAGAGGCTGGAGTTACGGGGCCCTGGAAGCCCCCTGGCCCTGCTTACCCACCAGCAAAACGCCATAGCCCAGGCCATGGAGTTTGCCCAGCGCTGGGCTGAGCAGAACCGGCGCCCCATCTTCGTGGGGGAGTTCGGAGCCTACGAGAAGGGCGATCTGGACTCGAGGGTGCGCTGGACAGGGGCGGTGCGCTCGGAATTGGAGAAGCGCAATTTTAGCTGGGCCTACTGGGAGTTCGCAGCGGGCTTTGGCATCTACGACCGCACCACCCGGCAGTGGCGAACCCCTTTGCTGAAGGCCCTTGTACCGGAGCAACCGTAGCCTCCAAGCCCTGCTGTTTGCCGCCGCACTGGAAAACCGGTGTCATAGCTCCGTCCATAGGCCGATGGTCTATGCTGTGCTCGAGTACCGGGTGTACCGTAAAGCCTTCGCCCGGTCACCCGACGTGCAAGGGGCGTAGGGTATCTTGCCCCCTTCTAGAAAGCTCGAGGCGGGTACGGGGGCAAGGATCCGCTCAAAGCGCGGCCCAGGGTGGGGGGTCTTACCCACTGATCGTTACCTGCTTGGCACTACCATTTGCTAATATCGGTAACAGCCATGGTCTTGCACAAGGAAGCTGCAGAAAGCGATGGGGGGTTGAAAGCCCCTGCGGCTGAGCCCGGGGTGTTGGCCTGATGCCGAAGAGGGTGCTGCTTTCCTGGAGTTCCGGCAAGGACAGCGCCTGGGCCTTGCACATCCTGCAGCAGGATCCGGAGGTGGAGGTCATCGGCCTCCTGACAACCGTGAATACCACCCACGGGCGGGTCGCAATGCACTCCACCCGTCTGGCCCTGCTCGAGGCCCAGGCCCGGGCGGTCGGGCTCCCGCTTCACCTCGTCCCCCTTCCATGGCCCTGTTCCAACGAGGTCTACGAGCGTGCAATGCGCGCGGCCATCGCCGACGGGCGCAGGCGGGGAGCAACCCACCTGGCCTTCGGAGATCTGTTTCTGGAGGAAATCCGCGCCTACCGGGTCAGGCAGCTCCAAGGCACCGGCCTCGAGCCCCTCTTTCCGTTATGGCACGAGCCAACCAGGCCGCTCGCCCGCCGTATGATCGAGGCCGGCCTCGAGGCGGTGGTTACCTGCGTGGATCCGAGGAGGCTCCCGCCGTCGTTCGTCGGTCGTACCTTCGATCAGGCATTCCTCGACAATCTGCCGGGGGGCGTTGATCCCTGTGGTGAAAACGGCGAGTTCCACACCTGTGTTCTGGCCGGGCCGATGTTCCGCAAGCCCCTGTGCGCGGCGGTGGGCGAGGTCGTGGAGCGCGACGGGTTTTACTTTGCTGATCTGGTTCCGGCGATGCCCGCGGGGTGAGAAACTGTCTTAAAACCGTCTAGGAGGCCAGTCTCCTGACCATGAGCCGGATCATCGCCGCGTAGATCAGGGTTTCTGAGGTTTCGGACAGTGGCTCGTAGTCCCGGTTGAAGCTCAACCAAGCAAAAGTGCGCTCCACTCCTGGGGATAACCACAAAGCTGCGATACCCTCCGGTCTTCGGCCAGGCCGTCGGGTATGGGTTTGTCTTTGGGCCACCAGATGCCGCATAAGTTAGCATCGGGTCGCTCCAGCCCAAGGTGGTCTTGACCCACCCCTCGAACCGGCGTTTGTAGCCACAAATGGCAGCAATCTCTCTGGGTGGCCCCAGCAGCTTGCAGCAATACTTTCCCACCCTCAGCATCGGTGATCTGGGCTGGCAGCACCTTGACTTTGAGCACCAGCCCTCTACGACCCTTGATTTTCTTGCCACCGTCGTACCCCCTGACCCCCTTTTTCACCGGTCTTCACGCTTTGGCTGTCCAGACTGCCCGCACTCGGGTAGGGGTCTTCTCCCGCAATGTGGTGTGCAGACGCTCGAGGAAACCACTCTTACGCCACAGCCGAAAGTAGTGATAGACGGTTTTCCAGTGCGGCAGGAGCAACCCCCACGGGTGATGTGGAAGATGCCATTGAGGATTTCCCGCCGGCTATTTTCCCTGGGTCTACGAGTGTACCAAGAGGGTTCAGGCATCAACGGCCCGAGTATCGCCCACTCCTTGTCCGATAAGTCGCTCGGATAGCGGCTTTCTCTGGGTTCCATGGGTGATTATATTGTCTGGAAGAGTTTTAAGACAGTCTCTTAGCATTCTTGAGCTCAATCGGGGTGCCGGTGAAGCCGATAAAGTAGGCGTGCTGAAGGGCATCGCGCAGGTGGCGAGCAAAGCCGCCAACGAAGACGTACTGGCTACCCCGAGGTACGAGCTTCGCTGTAAGTCAAGGCGAATACCGTATCGGCCAGCCAGCGACGGAACGACTCATTGTCGCTGAATTGCTTAAACAGCTCGGTATCATCCTTGAGCAGCGCGGTCATCACTCGAACCAGGGCCCTATCGTGCTCAATCCGTGCGTTCTGTTTGTCAGAATTCTTGCGCGCGTTCTGGTAGGCGGTGTCCGCGGCTACACGGGCAGGAATCTCCTCGGTGATCAGCTTACGCACCCGATCGGCGTCGCTCCAGGGAATGTTGCCGAACTGATCGTTAAAGGCCTTGAGGATGTTTGAGAGACGGTCGAGCTGCGGTTCGGGCTTGCGTCCGCCACCCACCGTGGGCACCGGTTCGATCTCGGTATCCGCATCGGAAAGTGCGATCCTCATGCTCGCCTGCTTTTCCACCCGGTAACTGTCCATATCAATCGCCTCGAGGATGCCCTTGGCGAGGTCTTCCTCTTTTGGAGCCGGCAGCTTGGGTACCAGGAACTCTAGGAAGATCGATAGCTTCTCCCACTCGGCGTTGGTGTAGGGCAGGATTGAAGACAGAAAGTTATAGGTTCGCAGAAAGGCCTTGGCCTTGCCCTTGAAGTCCACCTGACCATCCTCATCGAGTTGCTCCAGGTAGGTGGCGACGCAGGCATCAAGGATCGGGTCGAGCCGGTCGCGCTCGGCCCCGCTCAAATAAAGCCGCACCAGCTCATCCACTTGTTCAGGCGCGTACACCTGGTAGCCATCCAGGTCGGCCTTCAGGTCGTGCAGCTTGTTGGGGTCGGTTTCGTCGGCAAGGATGGTCGTCCGGTAATAGGGCTCAAAGGCCTGTCGTATCACCTCTGGATCGTTGACGAAATCCAGTACAAAGGTGTCGTGCTTCTGGGGGTGGGCGCGGTTGAGGCGGGAAAGCGTCTGCACCGCCTTGACCCCGGAGAGCACCTTGTCCACGTACATGGTGTGCAGGAGCGGCTCGTCATAGCCAGTCTGGAACTTATCGGCGCAGATCAAAAAGCGATAGGGGTCTTCCCGGATCCTGTCGGGAATTTGGGCCGAGGGAAAGCCGTTGAGGCTCGACTCGGTGACCTTGACCCCGCCGTACTCGTACTCACCCGAGAAGGCGACAATCGCCCGGTAAGGGCTCTTACGTTCGGCCAGGTATGCCTGAAAGGCATGGAAGTACTGAATGGCGCGCTCGATGCTGCCGGTGATCACCATGGCCCGCGCCTGGCCGCCGATCTTGCCCTTGGCGATCACCTGCTCGTGGAAGTGATCCACCATGATCTCGGCCTTGAGCCGGATGGCGTGCTCGTGGCCCTCCACGAAGCGGCGCAGTTTTTTCTGTGCCTTTTTGACGTCGAACTCCGGGTCATCCTCGATGGTCTTAACCAGCTTGTAGTAGCTCTTCACCGGCGTATAGTTGGCCAGCACATCCAGGATGAACCCTTCCTGGATGGCCTGTTTCATGGTGTAAGTGTGGAACGGGCGATGCTTTACTGTACCGTCGGGCTGTGGGTCGGGCTCGCCGAATATCTCCAGGGTCTTGTTCTTGGGGGTGGCGGTGAAGGCGAAGTAGCTGGCATTCGGCAAGAGCTTGCGCGCCTCCATCAGCCGGTTGATCTGATCTTCGAAGGTCTCGTCATCTTCTTCCCTACCTGCCTCCGACAAGGCCATGCTCATCTTGGCCGCGGTGCGACCGCCCTGGCTCGAGTGCGCCTCATCGATGATGATGGCGAAACGGCGCCCGCGGTGCTCGTTGCCGATCTCATCGAGGATAAACGGGAACTTTTGCAGCGTTGTGATAATGATTTTCTTGCCACTCTGGATGAAGCGCCGGAGGTCGCCGGCACGCTCGGCGTGCCCCACCGTAGCGTTCACCTGGGCAAATTGCTTGATCGTGTCACGGATTTGCTGATCCAACACGCGCCGGTCGGTCACCACGATGATGGAATCGAAGACAGGCCTGCCATCCTTCGCCAGGCCGATCAGCTGGTGGGCCAGCCAGGCGATGGAGTTGGACTTGCCACTGCCGGCGGAGTGCTGGATCAAATAGCGTCGGCCTGCACCGTTTGCCGCCGCGTCCGCCAAAAGTTTTCGCACCACATCAAGCTGGTGGTAGCGCGGGAAGATCTGCCGGCGCCGTTTCCTGCCGGTCTTGGGGTCTTTTTCCTCGATGAGTTGCGCGTAGTGCTCGAGGATATTGGTCAAGCTCTCGCGGGTGAGTACCTCCCGCCACAGGTAGTCGGTCTTGAGCCCCTGCGGATTGGGTGGGTTGCCCGCGCCGTCGTTCCACCCCTTGTTGAAAGGCAAAAACCACGATGCCTTGCCCTGAAGGTGGGTGCAGAACCACACCTCGTTGTCGTCCACAGCGAAGTGCGCCACGCAGCGGCCCAGTTCAAAGAGCTTCTCACGCGGGTTGCGATCGCGCCTGTACTGCTCGATGGCGTCGTGCACCGTCTGTTTGGTCAGACGGTTTTTAAGCTCGAAGGTGAAGACCGGCAGGCCGTTGATAAAGAGCGCCAAGTCCAGTGCCCGCTGTGTCTCGTCGCGGCTATAGCGCAGCTGGCGCGTGACACTAAAGCGGTTCTGCTCAAACAGTACCCGCGCTTTCTCGTTTTCAGGAGAAGGGGTGCCGTAGAAAAGCTCGATGCGGTACGGCCCGTGCTGAATCCCGTTGCGCAACACGTCCACTACCCCGCGCTTGCTCACCTCACCCTGAAGCCGCGCCAGAAACTTGCGCCGCGTGGGGCCGTCGTTATCCAGATCGAGCGCTTCAGCCACCTTAGGCTGCGTCGAGCGCAGAAATGCCGCAAGCTGAACCAGATCAACGCAATATTCCCGGTCGTAGTCGGCCGGATCACCCGGCAGCCAGCCCAAGCCGCCGTAGGCTGCTGGCGGCTCAGCAATCACTGCCGGGGAGCCGGCAGGCCGGGGCGCACAGTCGGTGCCGGTGAGCGCCCGACAGATCAGCGTCTCGAGCCCGGCTTCGCTGATGTCGGTGGGTTTCATGGTTTGTCGTCACAATGTCCGGCTGATCCGACAGCCTTAAGGAGTGCATCGCGAAAACATTGAAAGCTTGGCGATCGGCAGCGATTCGGATCGAGGTTCTGACCAATGGTTCGCGCAACCTCGATCTTTGCAAGCCCACCTTTGAAGTAGCCGTACCGCTGAAGGAGCCATTCAAACGCCTCCCAGGTTCCCCCAGCTATCGCATCCGAGTTGCGATATCTTTGGGGTAGGATCGCTGGGAGCTTTGGGTAGGCAGCACACACGGTATCCCACGCAGCGAAATACCAGGCTTCCAATTCCTCGATGACAATCCGGTTCACCAGTTGCCAGCATGAGGGCGAACGAGTGCGTGAACGCAACCCTACCTTGGCAGCAATATCTTCCATACGCTGCTTGAGTCGCCGGCAATCGTCATCATCCCGATCCACGACAACCACGATTCGCCAGTCCTGAGGCAACCATGCTGCGTATCCGCGGAGTCGCGCCTCCAGCTTGGTGAGCAAGTCCTCCTTGCCCTGAAATGGATGAATGGCAAAGGTCCGGTCTTGGGGCAGCAATCGGGGGAGTAAGCCCTGCAGGAAGGCCTCCATGGACGGCTCTTCCACGAGAATTTCGTAATGCAAGGTCATCATGGCCTGCCTCCCTGCACTGGAATCGACGGCATTCCTTCGTTGACGAGCGGGTCGCCAACGCCCAGGTACCCTTCCATCCAGAGATGTCCCAACAGGGCTCCGTGCTGGACAAAATCTGCCACGCCTTCGATGTCCGCAACCCGTTTGTTTCGCGTGTACCCCTGCTCATCCCGCCACAACACCCACACCTCCTCAGGACGGAGGGCATTGAGAAAGAAGGGCGAATGCGTGGTAACAAGGAGTTGCGTCCGTTCGCTAGCTTTCCGGCATTCCTCCGCAAGTTCGGGCAAGAGGCGCGGGTGCAGGAAATTTTCCGGCTCCTCAATACCGATGAAGGGTGGCGGCGTAGGATCGTACAGAAGCACCAGGTAGGCGAGCATTTTCAGCGTCCCATCCGAAGCGAAGCGGGCGAGCACCGGGTGCGAAAACGGCGCGTCCTTAATCTGGAGCAGCAACCGGCCATCCGGCATCGTCTCAGAAAGCACCTTCTCGATGCGAGGGACACGCCGACGCAACGCCTCGAAGATTTCTTCCAGCCGATCCGGATGTTGCTCTGACAAGTATTGGATCACGTTAGCCAGGTTGTCGCCGGTGCGCGACAGCCGTTCCTGAGGGCCAGCTTCGGGTTGCCCCCGTGCGCTGTCCGCCGAAAGATAGGAAACATACCAACCGGTGATGAAGTCACGCAACGCGGCCACACGCGGATGTTCCTCGAACTGCCCCAAGGCATTGACCGCCAGCAAATCAGCACTCTTTAGGGGAATGTCAACGCGCTGATCTTTCTCGTCAGGCAATTCGCCACTGACCGCTCGGCCTTTGCCCTCGCGGTAATCCAGAAATCGGAACGGTTTGCCGCGCGGGCCGCGTCGCCACTGTAACCACTCTTCCACGACAACGGGGCTGCCGCCCTTCTCATCTACGCTCAGGTGATAGGTAATCAGCGGGTAACCAGGTTCCCGATACTTGATCTCGAGGGTGATCGGACCTTCGGCATCGCGTGACCGGAGTTCTTTTGCGCGCCCGCGTTTGTCCCACGCCCGGCGCAGCCCCATCTCGAAGCACTCCGCCAGAAAAGCAAACACGTCGAACACTGTGGATTTCCCGCTGCCATTGGGTCCAAGCAAGACGGTGAGCGGTGAGAGATTGTTGAACTCCACGTCCCGCAGGACTCGAAAGTTCTGTACTTTCAGGTACTCAACACGAGGGGGCAAGGCAGGCTTGTTTACCGGCTTTCTCCCCCTATCTTTTTCGTGATGATTCATTGCCTCACCTCAGCGTATCACCCGTCAATCCATCCCTGTTCGTGCAACCGCTGAGCAGCAAGTTCGATCTGAGCCGGGGTGAACTGCCTCTTGCGCTGGTTCCAGACCTGTACCTGTTTCACAACGTCCTTCAGCTCGCGGGCACCTTCCTTCACGATCACCCAATGCACCGTAGTGAGCAGTTCCAGCCCCAGTGGTGTCTCAAACCCTTCAACCAACTGAACAACCCGCTCAAGGCGTTCCTGCGTGGCCGGATGGGACATCAGGAAGCTTTCGGCATCGCGCACCGCGCCGGGAACCAGGCGCAACGGTTTGTTTGGAGAGTCCCTCCCGTCGGCGTAGCCCGCGATCAGGTGACCCTCTATCGTCCGCAGCACGTGGCGCAAATTCTCCGCATAGGGTCCATAGGGGGCCTTCACGTAGCGCAAGCGCAGCGGCTCGCCCGCTGCCTGTAGGAGGTACATCAGCTTGTGCACCTCGAGCAAGGTGATGGTCGGATCGAGGAGCGCGGCGAGATACCGGTTCATCAGGCCCACCAGTGCGGCGCGGCCCGCTGTCATCTTGGGAACAGGGGTGGATCGGTTGGCGCGGCCGTCGCCCAGCGAATCCCATGGCTCAAAGATAGTCACCTCCACCTCCGGCAAGTCCGCCAAGGCGTTCTCGATGCGCGGTCGCACCTCAGCCCAGTTGAGCCCGCCCAGCCCGCTGCCCAGAGGCGGGATGGCGATGGAGCGGATGCGGCGGGAACGAATCTCCTCTACCAGAGCGGCCAGCCCAGCCTCGATGTCCTCAATGCGGCTTTTACCCCGCCAGTGCCGCTTGGTGGGAAAGTTGATGATGTACCGAGGCGTGGTGAGGCGGCCTGTGTCGAACACAAACATGCGGCCGGGCTGAACCTCGCCACGGCGGCAGGCGGCAGCATAGGCCTTGTAATTGTCTGGGAACGCCTCCTTGAACCGCAGCGCGATGCCGCGGCCCATCACGCCCACGCAGTTGACGGTGTTGACGATGGCCTCGGCCTCAGCCCCGAGAATATCGCCCCGCACGTAGCGGATCATAAAGCCTCCCCCTCTCAATAGTACCAACTCGGGATGACTTCAAGAAGCGGCCTGTGCTGTGCGGACGCCAACGCCTGTGACGCACGGTAGTATATCTTCTGCGAACGCACCCCGACACGCCGCACCAGCCACCATGGAAAAAACTCGTGCACCAGGAACTCGGCCTGCTTGCTATCCTTGACCACCGGGTCGCGAAAGTCTGTTGCTGCGACCGCCTCCCAGTTGATTTCATCGAGATGATCCAGCCGGTTGCGAAATTCCGTGTAGGCCGCCCCAGCATTGGAGAGGCTGAAGGCCCAGCGTCGGCCCTGCGAGTCAGCCCAGCTTACAACCTCTCGCAGATCGGCCTCGAGATGCACGATTGGCTCCTGCCCCTCTCGATATGTGAGTTCTGGTTGGTTGCCGCAGTGGATCACGTACAGCATGATCGAACGCGGACAAAAATAGAACGGCACATAGTCGCCGACGTAATCGCCCGGGTGACACTTTACCGGCAGCCTTAGTCTGCGCTGCTTGATGTGGTTAAAACCGATGGATGCCGCTGGCCCGCCTTGCCCCATCATTTTCGCATCGGACCACAAGCCACCCGCTTGGATAATGGATGGCAGGTTGTCCACATGGGTGATGTGGTAAATCCGTGGCTGAGCGGGCACCAGGTTCAAGCCTCCACCTCCTCTTCAACCGCACCGAGACCCAAATTCTCTTCATCCTCACCACCACCGGCCAACGTCTCCGCCTCGTCCAGGGCAGCAAGCTCTGCCCCCTCCTCGAGCGGCTCCTCCGGCAACCGTGCCGCTATCTCGCGCACATCCACCTTGCCGGTGACCACATCAGCGATGAGGCGCTCGCGGTATTCGCGCAGCAGTTCAATTTCGCGGCGGGCGGCAGCGATGACAGCGTCGATCTTGGCGGTTTGGGCGTCGAGGTATTCGACGATAGCACACCTTTCTTTAGGCGGGGGCAATAAACACGGTAAATGGGTCACGATATTCGTATTAAGAATCGGAATTGTCGCAGTTGAAGCGTTTTCGCGGAGCCATGATTCACTAAACCGCAGTTGTCTCAGAAGAAATACACACGTCTTCCAATCATAAGGAAGTTCAAAAGCTGTAATTTGTTGATTTGTCGTCCCATCTTGTTCCATCAGGGTCATTCGTCCTGCAGTTGCGCCAATAACGATAACTAACAATGCAGGACCATGGATTAGTCTAGCCACACCGTCTTCAATGGCAGCATTTGAAACGAAACGAATAGGAGCAGAAACTATCTCGCCCGAGTCAAAACTCGAAGGGCTATACCACGGAATAGTTCCTCCCATGTAATAAAAGTTCTTGGTTGTTGGAGGGGTCGCTCCGTTCCGGTAGCACTTCGCAAGCCACTTCAAGGGCAAAATCTCCCAATGCGCCGGCACCTCGCACAGCCACTCCACACCGGAGGGCTTGTAGGCCGGATAGGGTTGGCCGGTGCGGATGTCGATCTTGCCGGTAACGGCCTGGTGGATAAGGGCCTGCTTGTACTCCTCCAGCAGCTTAATCTGCCGCTGCCGCGCCCTGATCACCCGCAGAATCCGCCGCTCCGCCCAGTCCAGAAACCGCACGATGGCGGTTTGTTCGGGGAGAGGCGGAACTGCGGCAATCCTCTTGTATGCATCTTCTCGGTCAAGGCCCGGTACAGCAGAGTCCTTTGATAACTCATCAAGCCGTAGCCACTCAAGTAAATAGTAAAGCCAGTGAATCTCTTCCGTCGTGAAACGTGAATCTACAAAGAAGGTAGTGTCAATTGCGAACACAGGCTCACAAGACAGATTGACTTTACCGAACGATCCCTTTCTGCCAATTACAATGCAGGGTGCCTTCGTGTTGGCTATGGAGTGAGTCCCCACACGTCCGTTGGAACCATAGACAGGCACCGGCCCATCTTGTCGTACGTTCGTAGCGAGTGCGTCTCCGTACGCAAGTCGACAAATCCTCTTCAAACGCCGAACTTCCCAGTGTGCCGGCACCTTTCCCAGCCACTCCACGCCGGAGTCTTTGTAAGCGGGATAGGGTTTAAGTCCTTCGATCATCCGAGCACCTCGAACCAGCGTTTGATGCGCAGGGCCATGAGCCGTCGCCGCTCAGCCAGGAATGTTTCGTAGTCCGGCACCTGGCCATCCATGAGGCTTATCGGCAGGCAGTTCTCCTCGAAGTTTTGCCGCAGGGTATCCGGGTCGGTGATGCCGCCGTAGCGCTTGGGGCCGCCGTTCACCTGTTCGGCAATCTCCTTAAAGTAGACCTGCGGCGGCTTGTCGCCGATGGCGATGTTGATTTCGCTTTGTGCCATAACGAAGTTGGCGATCTGGTTGTAGCGGCCTCGGTTCAGCCCCTGCTGTTGTAGGTACCGGCGCGGGAAAATGTGATGCTTGTCGCCACGGTTGAGCAGGAGATCCCGGACGGTGATGTCCCTAGAGAGGAAACCCCTGTCGCCAAGGCGCGCCTGGGCGGCCAGATAGGCGATGAAGTACGGACTTTGCAACGAAGATGTATCCATGTGCTGGGGCAGCACCCCTGTCCAGAAACTCTCGGGCAACTCGCTTTCGATGACCGCTGCGACGTACTGCTTAATGCCTCGGCTTGCCATTTGGCGTATGTCCTGATCAAAGGCGGACTCGGGACTACCGGTATAACGTCCGGTGAGGATGGACATCACGTACCAGCGCCGCACCAGCCGCTCCAGCTCGTCAGCGGGCAGGCCCTCGGCCCGTCCCCGCAGGTAGAGGATGTAGGCAAAATTGACCGCATTCCGGCTCGTGATTAAGTCAGAAGTCACAAAGCCCGCCGAGCGCAGGATCATGGTCAAGCGCTCGAAGTGGGTCTTGTTCATGAAGGCCTCGATACCGGCCTTCAATTTCGCAAAGGATTCCTCGGCGATGGATTCCTCGTACTCGCGGGTTTCGAAATTGCGTCCCGAGAGTAGTGCCACCAAATCCTGCAGCTTACCTCTGCCAAACTGAAAGGTAAAGGCCACGCGCAGCACATCGGTGTATGTGGGGTCGTAGAGGTCGTCGTTGACATCCTTAAGCCACTTCATCTTCGGCCAGAATTCGCTGGCAACGAAGAGGGGATCATTCTTTTCGATCTTCGATGCGAACTCCGGAGCGACCGCGAGGTGGCAGAAATAGTCAATTGCTTTGCGTAGTAGATTGCCGCCGTACTTTTCGTTAACCGCGATCTTGGACATGGCGAAGTCTGCCTGGGAGAGTTCGACGCCGGCAGAGTTCACACGAATGAAGATCTCGGTTACGGTCTCGATGTCGAGATCCTCTGCAAGTTCGATCAAGCCGATATGGTTATTGACAATTTTCTTTAGACGTTCGAGTACTCGGCCAACTTGCTTTCGGTCGGCCTCGGGATTACGCGTAATATAATCATCGACAAAATCACCAAGGTAAGCATCGGGTACGAATAGGCGGCTGATGTCGGCAATCCATGCCCTATCCTTTGCGATAGCGGGGTTGTGAACCTCAAAGCGCTCCTCGACAGGGTGGAAGGCGATGCGGATACGCACCGTCTCATAGTCTTTCGCCAGCACTTCATGACCAAGCACGGCCGCCATCAGCGCTGTTACTCGCTGCTGACCATCGATGAGGATGCGCTTTCCCGCTGAGGTGGTACCGTCCTTGAGTTTGACGTTGGGATTGCGCCAGGCAATTAGGTAGCCCACCGGGTAACCCTGGTAGAGCGAATCAATGAAATTACGCACCTTGGTCGAGTCCCACACGAAAGGACGCTGAATCTCCGGGATGGCGATCTCGCCTGATTTCACCCAGGCCAACAAGGTTTCAATAGGGTGCGGGGTGACAGAATACCGCTGCGTCGCCATTAGCCGCGCCCTCCCAAAATCTCCGCCAACAACCCCTCGGCCTCCCTCTCCACCGCCAAAAGATCGGCGCGGATTTCCTCTAGCGGCCGCAGGGCCTTGGGCTTGTAGAAATAGCGGTTGAAGTTGATCTCGTAGCCCACCTTGATGCTTTCTGGATCGTACCAGGCATCTGGCGCGTAGGGTAGCACTTCGCGGTGCAAGAAGGCCTCGATGGCTGTGCGCTCGTCCTCTTTGCTCGGCAGGTAGCCGGGCGCATGGCAGGCGGCGCACTCGAGGAAGGGGATCTGCTCGGTGTCCCGCAGTTCTGTGTCCGGCTCGTACTCCACCACGCGCGTCTTGCCCTGAATGGTGGCCTCGAACAGGCCGCGCAGCGGATCGGGGGCGGTGCCGGGTTGGTGAATCTTCTTGATGACTGGTGGCGCATCGTCGGCACGCTCGGCCTTTTCCAGAAGCGACTTGATCTCCTTGGGGGTGTAGGTGCGCTCGGGATCGATGCCCTTCAGGCGCAGGGGGCGCTCGACCGTCACCTTCCAGTAGCCGAACGCGGCATTGGGGAAGATCTTGGACTGCTCGGTCTCCTCGAATTTGATGAAGGTATCGACAATGCGGCGGATATCTTCTTCGGAAAGTTCACAGTTTTTCTTGCCCAGGTTCTTGCGCAGGGGCTTATACCACTGCGTGGCATCGATGAGTTGCACGCGGCCTTTGCGGTGCTCGGGCTTGCGGTTCGTGAGCACCCAGATGTAGGTGGCAATACCGGTGTTGTAGAACATGTTGAGCGGCAGGGCCACGATGGCCTCGAGCCAGTCGTTCTCGATGATCCAGCGGCGGATGTTGCTCTCCCCCTGGCCGGCATCCCCCGTAAACAGCGACGAGCCGTTGTGCACCTCGGCGATGCGGCTGCCGAGTGGGGTGTCGTGCTTCATCTTGGAGAGCATATTCGCCAAAAACAACATCTGCCCGTCGCTGGAGCGGGTGATCAGCGACAGCTCCTCGCCCCGGTGCTGCACAACAAAGCGCGGATCCTTGATGCCAGACCTACCGCCCATGCGCTCCAGGTCGCTTCTCCAGCTCTTCCCGTAGGGCGGATTGGAGAGCATGAAGTCGAAGGTGCGGCCGGGGAAAGCGTCGTTGGAGAGGGTGGAATGTTCGGGGCCGCCCACGATGTTGTCGGCGGCCTCGCCCTCGCCCTTGAGCAGCAGGTCGGCCTTGCAGATGGCGTAGGTTTCGGCGTTGATCTCCTGCCCGAAAAGATGCACCGAGACCTGTTTGCCCCGCTCTTTGGCCAGATGCAGGAGGGTTTCCTCGGCCACCGTGAGCATCCCGCCGGTGCCACAGGCGCCGTCGTAGAGCAGGTAGGTGCCGTCGGTGATCCGGTCGGCAATCGGCTCGAAGATCAGGCGGGCCATGAGCCGGACGGCATCGCGCGGGGTCCAGTGCTCGCCAGCTTCTTCGTTGTTTTCCTCGTTAAAACGGCGCACCAGCTCCTCGAAGATGGTGCCCATGGCATGGTTGTCGAGGCCCGGCAGCCGGACGGTACCGTCGTCGTTGAGCACTGGATCAGGACTCAGGTTGATGGACGGGTCGAGGAACTTCTCGATGAGCGCGCCCAGGGCGTCGGCTCTGGCCAGACGCGAAATCTGGTTGCGGAACTCGAAGTTGTCGATGATCTCCTGCACGTTGGGCGAGAAGCCATCGAGGTAGGCACGGAAATCCGCCTCCAGCTGTTGCCGGCTCGAGCGTGCCTTGAGGTCGCGCAGGGTAAACGGCGAGGTGTTGTAAAACGCCTGTCCGGCGGCCTGCCGCAGGACGGAATCCTGGTTCGTAATGCCTGCCTTGTCGAGTTTGGCCTTCATCTCGAGCACCTCCTGCTTGGTGGGCTCGAGCACCGCATCCAGCCGACGGATGACCGTCATGGGCAGGATGACATCGCGGTACTTGCCGCGCACGTAGAGGTCGCGCAGCACATCATCGGCAATGCTCCAGATGAAATTGGTGATCCATGTGAGTTGGCCGTTTTCCATGTCAAACTTTTCTCCCCTTGCTTACTTTAACGGTCGTGTCAAGATTTACGCAGTCGTCGCCATAAGGCCGGAACCCTGCTGACGACCAGGCAGCGGGCTGAGTTGGTCATGGAAGGTGCCGTACCAGGCGACCCGAAGCGGAAGCTCGGGTGACTGGAGCATCCAGGAAGGCAGAGCCGCACTTAGCATAGTCGCTAGTCTATAGTTCCTATTGACAAACTAACTAGGTTATACCTAATATGCAAAACATGAAAAAGCCCTCGAGACCCTTCCCCTCCTCCCTCCGCAGCCGCCAGTTCTTTGTTTCCACCCATGCCAAAGAGCGCTTCGTCGAGCGCTTCAACCCAGGCGCCAGCCCGTGCAAAGCCGGCGAGGTCCTCGAGCGCCGCGCCCGGCGGGCCCGGCCCCTTTCCCCGCTGGCCCATTCCTTCTCGGCCGGCGAGCGCGTGCTCAAGCTGCGCGATGGCTCCCTGGTGCTGGTGGTGGATCTGGAGAGCCGGACCATCCTCACCTGCTATCCCTATGAGAAGGCCGCCCCTCCGGGGCGGCCCCTGCAGCGTTCGGCCCGCCGCCGGCAGCTTCCCCACCGTGCGCCCGCCCGCAGCCGCCAGGGGGGTGTGCGATGAAAAAACCCACCAGCCTCTATCTCAACGAGCTGCAGGTTAACCGGGTGGCCCGCCGCCTGGAGAAGGCCCTTGATGGGCACGGCAGCCTCTCGGGTTTCTTCACCTGGATTGAGGAGCGGGCCTATGCGGCTCTGATGGAAGGGGGGGAGTACAAGGATCCCTCCTCGGAACCAATCTGGAGGCATTACTTTAATGCGATTGACCGCTGGTACCGTCAGGGGGAGGAGCAGGCCATGGCAACCTACCGGCAGGCCTGGGAGCAGGTGGAGAAGAGGCTGCCCTGGCACCGGGAGAATCCGGCGGCCTCGCATGTCCTGGCCCTTTTCCTGCTGCGGCAGACCAGCCGCCCCCTGTGGGATCGTCCCCGCAGCGTGAAAGCGCCCTTGAATCCCCTGATAGGCATCTTAATCGAAACCACTGATCAAATTCTCGCTGATTTCAAACTTACTGCCCAGAGATCATCTGCAAAACAGGGGGAGAGAGGGTTGCTCTGGCTGAGCGACCGGGTCGAGGAAGTACGCGAGCCGCGGGCCAGGCCGGTGAGCTTCTACTTCCACGAACAGGCCCACGCCATGATGCTGCGAGCCTTCCAGGGTACTTTCTTCGACCGGCTGCTGGGGGCCTTGGACGAGCTGCTGTCGGGCTGGGGGTTTGAGGTAGCGGGGCTGGAGCCGGAGGCCCGCTTCCTGGAGCACCCCATGACCTTCTTCCAGCGCTGGCCGCTGGAGATACCCCCTGTCGTAATGCTGAACACGCTTGCTCTGTACAGACTGGCCGAAACCCCCGAAGACGAGAGATGGCTGGATGAGCTGCACGAATCGCATTACATCCAGGAGTGGGAGTACAAAAGGGGACACTATTTCGGCGGGGGGTACTCCTGGGAGGCGTTGGTTCGTTTAGCAGAGCGCTTCGGCAGGGAGCGGATGCGCCAGGCCTCGCTCGAGATGTTCAAGGAAGACCTTGATGGCTATAGCTTTGATGGCCATGACTTTTATTACGGTCTTTCCTTCCACCTGGCCTTCCGCCTGGGTCTGATCGATCCTGCAAACCCCCAAAACAAACCCACCCCCGAGCAGGTGCTGGGCGCTTTCATGAGCCGCTACGGCCTCAGCGAGCTCAAGCCCGAGCGGCGGCTGATGTACCGGGTGCTCCGCCACCTGTTCCCCTCGCCCAACGACAACCCCACCGACCCAGTGCAGTATCACGCCCTGGGGCTGCTGCAAGCCTACGCCCTCGAGGTGCTGCCCGAGGATGAGCGGGAGCCTGAGCGGGTAAGCCACACGGTGCTGGGACTCCTGGGCCAGACCCACCTCTTCCCCACCCGCGACACCCTCGAGGCCTGGAGCGGGATGCGGGTACGGGTTGACTCCTCGGGCCGCTGGCGGCTATATAAGGGGCGCAAGCTCTGGCGCGAGCTCAGCGAGGAGCAGGCCTTTGAGGTGGCCTCCTTGCTCAAGGATGTAGCCTTGCCGCTCAACGGGAAGGAGCGGAACATGCCCCATCGGTGGGAAGAGCAGTTTGATCCCTATGAGAAAACACCCCGGGCGGCCTACCGCCTTGGGCCGGTGGCCATCGAAGCGGCCCTGGAAGCGCTGGCCGCGCCCACCCCTTATGAAGGCGAGGGGCCGCGCCTTGAGGCGGAGCGGCAAACATACCGCATAGAGCTCCTTAAATCGAGGCTTCAGAAGGATGCGTTATCGCGCAGCGAGTAGAAAGACCGAGACGGCCCGAACGAGTATGTCCACCCCTCATCCTGAACTGGATGCCGAACGCGACCGCCTGGCCCGGACCATACAGCGCATCCACGGCTATCGCGGGGTGACAAGCTGGGAATAGGTGCGCGAAGCGCTGAAGCCCTTCCCCTCGCGCTTCAAGGAAAAGGCCGAGACGGTAGAGCAGGGCGGGGCCAAGCCAGTCTCCCGGAAGGTGGATCGGCGGAGGATCTGGCCGCCGCGGTCGTCGATGAAGCCATGGCGTTGAGCCAGCAGTACACCACCGTGGCCGTCATCATCAAGCTGCTGGCAGAGAAGGAGCGGTGGATCCGCCAGCTCAACGGGCTAAGGCTGCCCGCGAGAGGGAGGCCCCCTAGCCTGGGATGAGCAGGGTCGCCTCGAGGGCCCTGAGGGGTGTGTCCTGCCCCTGGCAGGGTGGGTAGCCCGTCCTCGAGCCGCCTGCCGGTCTGGCCCGGCAAACCTTGCCCAACTGCTGCACTAACGCACTCCCAGAAGTTGGGCAAGGTGCCGGGTGGCTTCCTGGGCTTGTCGGGAGGGTTCGACAGTCAGGAGGTTCATACCTCCCCCATCATTTTTCCGGGTGGGTTCGACCGCAGGCTGATGTAGTCCTTCTCCCACTTCCGCAGCTTCCTCAGATCCTTCAGAGTAAGCACACCTTCCGAGATGGGTACGCAGTCCTCGAGCTCCACCCTGACCCCTTCGGCCGAGACCTCATGGCCATGTTTTTCGAAGAGCTGTCGGATGCTCTTGGCAACTGCCTCAACTTTCTCGTAAAGATCCTCGTCGGAGTACAGCAGCAAGACGGAAAGGCGAAACTCCGCGCTCGACCTCTCCTCGAGGTCAAAAAGCACCGCCGTGATCGCCTCCCCTTCGGGCTTCTTGAGCTGGCTTTCCAGCTTCTCCCCCAGCCTGGAGAGGCGTAGAACGTCGTTGAAGGCATCGGGGAAGGCGGAACGGCGGTAGCGGCTGGCCAGCCACCGTGTGAAGGCATCCCGCTCATTCTCTGTGAGGCGGTATGCCTGGGGATCGTAGCGGCACAGCTCGCTCTTTGCCACCGTCCGCTTCTGGTTGATGCGGAACTCGAGCAGCAGCTTATTCCCATTTTGATCGGTGTATTCGAGGTGGATGCGGCGTGGGCTTTTGCCCCAGCGGAGGTTGCCCGACTCGCTGGGGTCGCCCATCTTGCCCAGGAGCACCTCCACGTTCGGCTCCTCCTCCAGGTCGTCGTTGGCCAGGTCGCAGTCGTGCGAGATCACCACGGCAAAGGTGCCTTCCTCATAGACACCTAGCAGCGGCAGCGCCTCGGGTGGGAGCAGGTGCCCCTGTCTCTAGGGCGTGTCGCGCCTCCACTCCCCCGCCATCCATCACTCCCCGGGGTAGTGGGGCGGCAGCTCGTCATCTATGGAGCCCCGCTCGGGCCGGTTCTCTAGCCGCTTCAACCACGCACGCTGCTTCTCCCCCCGCTCGGTCACCGCAATCAGCTTTTCCACCGCGTTCAAGGGATCCTGCCCCAGGGCCTGGAGGAACTCGAGCTCGCCCCCGATCCGGCGGTGCAGGGTGGTGTAGTCGGGCCTCAGGCCGGCTTCCCTGAAGCGCCGGGCCGCTTTGTACAGCGCGTCCAGCCTGCGGTGGTTCTCCTCGCTCATGCGCCTGCCCTCCTTCCAGTCGTAGAGGGCCTGGCGTGAGACGCCCAGGAGCTCGGCCAGCCGCACCACCCGCAGGCCCAGGGCGGTCTCGATGTACTCGAGCTTCTCCCGGGCTGGGATCTCGGCGGGATCGGACTCCTCGAGCGACAGGGGGCGGTGGGTGAGCAAGGCCAACTCGCGGATGTATCCGGTTGAGCTGATCTGTTTCCCCAGGTGCATCAGAATCGTACCGGGCGACGGTAAGACCCTCTCTTCCAGGACAGGCGGTTGCGGTACAGGTAACAACGGCATGGTCTAGTCCTCCCCCCTCCACACCTCAAAGGCCTTCTCGGTGACAGACTTCTGGAAAACCTCGTCGATCAGATTCCTTAGCCGCTTGAAAGTCTCCATGACGCTCGGGATGGTTGAGACGCCATGAAATCGCATGCGCTCCGTGTAAAAGGCATCGTTGTCCAGTATGGCAAGCCGTCCGCTGAAGTTGCGAAAGCGCGCCCCAATCTCCATCCCCACGCCCTCAAGGTCGGGCGGGAAACCCACCCTTCCTTCCTGGATGACCACCCGGGCCAGGATGGAGTCGCTGCCCCGCCGCATCAGGGTCTCGGAAAGGCTGAAGGTGGTAGTAAGGTTGTCGGCCAGCGCCGAGAGGCCCAATAACTGCTCGTGCAGGTAATCGGCCACATCCTCCCCCTCCCGTGGCATCACCGCATCCAGGAAGCGCAGCCCCACCCGCTCGATGAAGTCAAGCGGAAGGTTCCCGGCCAGCACCTCGAGCCCCCCGGCCAGGGCCTGCGAGAATCCCGCGAAGGTCTGGTAGTCCACCGTCTGCAGGGAAAGCTGGGCGGGCTCGAGGCGGAACAGCTCGGTGCGCTCGGCATTGGCAAACTCAAAGATATCCACCGGCCCTATGGGCCTCTCGGTAACCCGACCGTTTTCCAGGACGATCTGCATCTGCTGCAGGGTCTGCGGGCGGTAGTCGGTATAGCCCAGCCGCCGGAAACCCTCCTGGATCTTTTCGATGTTATCCCGGATCGGCACGGGAACCGGGTTGAACCTGACCTGGCCGATCACGAAGTAGACCGGAGCGTTTTTTAGTCTCTCACCCATGGGGCTCTCCGACCCTCACTTTACACTTCACTTTACACCCTTGGATGTGAGAAATGTCAGAACCTTGCCCAACACCTGGGGGCGCACAGAAGCAACGGTTGGGCAAGGGAGCCTCGAGGCACCCCCCACCAACCCACCCCACCTACCAAAAACCCAAGGGCCCCGGGGCATCCCGGGATCCGCAACCGGCAGCGCTCAGGGCCGCACGGTGTCTTTCTACGCCAGTTCGGAAAAGAACCTGACACCCGGTAGAAAATAAGGGACGGGGGTAGGGGTCGTGTAAGGAATTTTGTGTAAGGGTTTTAGGTAGAACTCAGGCACACGAGGGTATTTCCCATAAGTAAAATTATGCGAAATTTGGTAAGCTTTCTGCATGCTGGCTCCCCTGGCCAACTGGCAGGATCCTAAGAAGCGTCGGGTGACCGCCCTCCAGGCCTTGCAAACCCGCGACGAAGAAAGGCTGCTCGAGCTCCACCGCGTCTACCTGGCCCTCAAGGGCCGTCGGCGTGCCCGGCTCAGCTCTCACACGCTGGCCGCCTACGAGACCGGGATCCGTGAGTTTCTGGCCTGGGCTTGGCCGCCTGAAGCCGCCGGGCCCCGGATGCCGCTCTGGACGGTGGGTTCGGACGAGGTGGACATCTGGCTGCACACCCTCGAGACCGAGGGCAGCCGGCTGGTACCCCCGGAACGGCGCCGCCCCCTGCGCCCGGCCAGCCTGGCCGCCCGGCTGGCTGCCGTGCGGAGTTTTTACCGGGCGCTGCGCTGGGCGGGGGTGGCCGCCGTACCCGACACCCCCTCCCCCACCGACCCCACCCCGGCCCACGAGCGCCGCCCGGCCCTGCCGGCCCGGCTGTACGCAAAACTGCTGGCCCATCTTTCCGGTGAGGACGAGGTGTCCAAGCGCGATCACCTGGCCGCCCGGCTGATGGGCGAGGCCGGGCTGCGGCTTTCCGAGGTGGTGGCGCTGGACGTGGGGCATGTGCTCTTTGCAGAGGGGCTGCTCGAGGTGCGCCGGGGCAAGGGCGGCAAAGGTCGCAGCGTACCCCTGAGCAAAAGCCTGCTACGCGAACTCGAGGCCTGGTTGAAGCTGCGGCAGCTCCACGCCCGTGCAGGCGAGCCTGCCCTCCTGATCAACATGGGCGGGCGCAAGGCCCATGGGCGGCGCATGAGCGCCCGGAACCTGCAGCTCCGCTTTGCCGAGCACTACCGGGCGCTGGGCTTTCCGGCCCGCTACCGCGGGGTGCACCTGCTCCGCCACACCGCCGGCACCCGCTACTACCAGGGCCTGCGGGACCTCTACGCGGTAGCCACCCTGCTGGGCCATACCGATGTGAACACCAGCGCCATCTACGCCAAGATGGACCGGGAGGAGTTGCAGCGGCGGGTGGAGGGGCTCGAGGCGGAGTAATGTTTGAAATGTGTATTTTTTCACGATAACTTACTCATGTGAAACTATTATTTGATCGAGTTACTACAATACAGCCATGGATCTCCCTCTCCCCCGAAATCTCTTTCTGGATGCTTGCGTGCTTTACCCCTCCCAGACCCGGGATCTTTTCATGGCCTTGGCCCTAGAAGGATGGGTTCGACTCAAGTGGAGCCAGCAAGTACAGGAAGAGTGGATCCAAAACTTCCTCAAAAACAATTCCTCAAAACTAAAACCTGAGCAGGTAGAGCGCATCAAAACAGTCCCACAAATAATGTTGGATGCGCTCGAGTTTCAAGAACCCCTGGTGCAGGGTTACGAGGATATCCTCGTGCAAATAAATCTTCCTGACGGGAACGATCGCCACGTGGTAGCTGCAGCTTATCGGGGAGGAGCAGAAGCCATACTTACATTCAACGACAAAGACTTCCCGGAAGAGGTATTAGCCTCCTGGGATCTCCGGGTTATTCATCCAGATGATTACCTATGTGAGTTTGCTGGAAACTGCATCCGTAAGTCCTTCGTACCTACCGCCTTATTGGAAATTCTCAAAAGGCAACGCTCTAGGCTCCAGAACCCACCGTTAGATGTGGAGGCTTTTCTCGCTTCCCTCAAAAAGGCAGGCTTAAGGGAGCTTGCGAGGATTCTAGATCCATACCGGCAGCATCTTTAACTTTATTGCGTTTGTTGCGTTTATTTCGTTTGTATGTTAGACTAGAGCCATGAACGCCTTGACCTTCTCTGTTCTATCCAAAGGACAAGAACAGGAGTTGCGGAAATTTATGAAAAATCTATCCCCAGGCAAGACCCTCCGTCTGGACGGGCATTCCCTGGAACTTACCCCTGAACTTGTGGAGATTTTGCGCCAGCTTTTAGAGCCCCTTGCCCGTGGAGAACCCGTGCACATCCTCCCCCTGGAGGCCGAGCTCTCCACCCAGCAGGCCGCAGAGATTCTGGGAGTTTCCCGTCCTCATCTGATCCGCCTCCTGGAGGAAGGTAAGATTCCCCACCGCAAAGTGGGAACCCACCGGCGGGTTCAGGCCAAAGATGTGCTTGGCTACCTAGAAGCTTCCAAAAAGCAGGGGCGTGAGTTGCTGGATCAGCTCATTACTGAAAGCCAGGCCCTCGGCCTTGACGGCTGAGGCACAACCAGCAGGCCGGTCTCGATAAAGATCCCCGTCCCTCACCGGCCCCTCCCCTTGGAGCGCTTCTGCTGGTACATCCGTGCATCGGCCAGCGCCAGCAGGGCCTCGCCCTGCGCTTCTTCGGCCCAGGCCACCCCACAGCTCACATCAAAGCCCGCCAGAGCGCGGTGGAGCTGTGGTAGATCCCCCCGGTTCAGCACCACCACGAACTCATCCCCCGCCAGGCGGTAGGCCTCGAGGTGGTGGCGGTGCAGGGAGTCGGCCAGCCCCCGCAGCAGGCGGTCTCCAGCCAGGTGGCCCTGGGTGTCGTTAACCTGCTTGAGCCCGTCCAGATCCAGCAAAGCCAGCCCCCATCCCTCGCTCAGTCCCTGGCGCAGCCGCCGCTCAAGGGCGTGCCGGTTGCCCAGCCCGGTGAGCCAGTCGATGCGGGCCTGGCGTTCGAGCTCCTCACGGTAACCCGCCCCCTCGAGGGCCGCGAGCAGGTAGTCCACAAAAAGTGCCGCCAGGCGCAGCTCGGTGGGATCGTCTATCTTCGGGTGCGCCAGGTGCAGATACAGCGGTTCCGGTGGGCCCGGGAAGTAAGCCCCATAGCCCCCCGGCACCCTACCCCGCAGTGGAAGGCCTACCGCCGCCTCGGGGGGTACCAGCTCCAGCTTCCCACCGTCAAAAATCCACTCCGCGGCATGCTTTGCGCGCTCCAGAACACTGGTAAAATCCAGGCGGCTATAACCTACCACTGCCTCGTGCAATAGCAGCAAGCGCAGCAGAAGGGACTCAAGGCTCACAGGGAGTCTAGGGGTATCTCGAGCAGGTCAGTCCAGTGGTTGATCAGAGCGAAAAGCCCCACCACCGCCACCGCCTCCTGCACCTCAGTCTCGCTCAGCCCAGCCCGGCGCAGGTCTGCCAGCAGCCCTGGATCGGGGGCCGTGGCCGCTTTATGGGCAAAGGTCAGCAAAGCCTGCACCTTACCCGGCAGGCCCGCAGGGACTTCTCCCCGCCTTAGCGCCTCCAGCACAGCGGTCTCGGTGCCCTGCACCATCAGGGCGTGCAGGTGCACCTCGGCAGCGTAGCTCGAGCCCCGGGCCCGTGAGATGATTACCCCCATCATCTCCTTTATTGTGCGGGGCAGCACCCCCCGCAGGACCACGTGGCGGAAAGCCTTCCATAAAGCAGTCTTCAGCTCAGCGCTCTGGGCATAGGCAAAGACATTGGGCACCAGACCAAAGCCCAGCTCATCTCTGATCTCCTGGTCGATGTATTCCATACACACCCCCTCCAATGTCTACCTGAGAGTCTAGACCATTACGGGAGTGCACAAAGTTCACGATGAACGTAACCTGCTCGAGGCCCTTAACAACCCTCCAAAGCAAAGATCTCTATCAGATCACAACCTGAATGGGGCCAGCCCAGAAAGGGCCGCCGTAGCGGACAGGGCGAATTTCGGTTGAGTCTGCGGCAAAACCCTGCTAGGATGGGCGGTCTATGCCCTTAAGCTTACCCCATTGGAGCGATCGCTACCCCTCCAGGGCCCAGCTACGGCGGGAGGTTGACGCCATGCTGGAAGCGGTGCTGGAGGCCCTGCTGGGCCAGCTAGGAGAGGAGGCCTTTGTGGGCATCTATGCCAAGGGCTCGGCGCTTAAGCCCTGGGACGGCCCGCTCGACTACGTGCCCGAACTTTCCGATATAGATGTGCAGCTTGTCCTTCGCGATCCGGAGCTTCTTAACGACATCGAGCTGGCTTTGGGTATACAGGCAGAGATGGAGCGCCGATTTTTTCAGCGCGTCCCACAACCCCTGCACCTGCCCCGCCCCCAGATCATGGTCATCAACCCGTATTTGAGCGACCCCCGTTTCTCGCCCTCCCCTGCTGCAGTCGTACAACAGCTCTTTGGTAAGCCCTATACCGAAGTACACCCCCTCACCAACCGCGAAGCCGTGCGGGAGGCCGACCGCTGGGGTCTGCTCGAGCACGCCAAACCCGAGGATTTGAAAGCCTTTCCTCTCAACTTCATCGATATGCCCGGCAAGTACCTTTTCCACTGCTTGCGGCAGCTCACCTGGCGGGTGGGGCCCACCGCCTCACGGGTGCTCTCGCTGCTGGGTAGGAGCTTCGAGGAGGCCTGGGAGCACAACCGCACCCACTTGGTAGGGCAGCTCGAGGCCGCTGGACAGGAACAACTGGCTGCCGATTACGCCGGCTTCTATCTGTGCGCCTGGGACTTCTTCCGCTCAGGTTACACCGATTCCGACAGCGCACGGCAGGCCATTGTGCATGGGGTGCGGGCGCTCGAGACGGGGCGGCAGGTGGCACAAGAAGGTTGCGCTGGCTAGTACCCTGCACGGCCCCTCGAGCGCGTGGTCAATGACAGGCAGCCCATCGCCAAGGCACCGTTGCAGCTACCTTCTGCAAGCTGGGGCGTAGAGGCGGCCTGCATGGCCCGGGAGAAGGGCCGACAGCTCACGCCATGTGCGGTCAGGGGTGAAGAATTCAAGCGAACCGGTACGACTTTAATTGCGGAACAGCTTGGGGAGCCTCCTTGAGGTAGGGCAAGCCTAGCGGAGTGGGCGCCGCGGCAGAAAAAGGGCGCGCAGCTGGAAACGCCGGCTGGGAACGGGGGGTCGGGGGGCTCCAGCTGCCCTTTCAAAGGGCGCGCGGGCCCGGGCTGGCTCTATCGCCTCGGGTTGTGGGGTAGGTGCGGGCGGGGTCTCTTTGAGGAAAGCGTAACGCTGCTCCACCTCCTTGCGCTCGTAGAAGCCTTTGAGCTCAAGGTGGTAAAGGAGCCGGGCAAGCAAGGTGGGGCCTTCCTTCAAAATCCAGTCGGGCACCTCCTTCCGGTCGTGAATAACCTGGTTACGAACCTCGTTGAGCCGGAAGAGCCCTTCCTTCACCCTGGGGTCGCCCAGGCCTCTGAGGAAATCCTGCACAGGCTCGGCGTTAAGCTTCTGCCCCAAGGTTCCCTCTACTGGGGCCCCGGCTCGCTCGAGGGCCTCTTCCAAGAGCTGGATCAGGCGAACAAAGTCGCCCAAAGGATCACCGGTACGCCGCCAGATCATAAAAAGGGACAGGTGCGGGGGCTCACCCCATAGCCCACCAGCTTGCCTCCAGAGGCTGTTATAAGCTCTTCCCAAAAAAGCCGCATGCTTCCCGTGAGCCGGGAGTTGGCGTTGCGGTCATCCCCCGCCGTGAGGCCTGCAAAGCAAACCTCCTGGTCTTTTAGCTTTGGTAAGCCCAGCCTGTTCCTAACTCTTTCTATAAGGTTGGCTCTCACCTCGGGCCGTTCGAGCTTGAGGTTGTAATCGTAAAGGTTCATAAGCTCCGATTGCTCAAAACCATGGGCTAGAACCAGAATCCGCCCTGGCCCTCGGGCCCGTTCCCCAGCGGCCTTGAGGGCTCCAATGATCTCTGTGCCTTTTCGACACTCCGCCGAGGTTCGAGAGCGGAGCTGATCGAAAACGACCAGGGTTTCTTTCTTAAGCTCCTGCACGCGCTTTTCGATGGTAAATCGGTTGGACTGCATGGGGTCTGGGGTCTCCAGAACGCGCACAGGGGCGGTGTAGGATCGGCCGGTAATGGCTGCAAGTATGAGCTGAACCCGGACACCCAGGGGCTTCTCCCCAAGCAGGTTGGGGAGAACCTCGTAGGCCAGCATCTCGCGATAGGAGTTCTGGACGCTGCGAGGAGCGCTGCACCCCAGGGCAATTAGAATCTGGTAACTTTCCGTCTTGTTACCAAAAAAGGGCAGGTTAAGAAGCAGCCCGAACAGCAGCAGGCCCTTCACGGTTCACCTCGTCTTCCAGCAGGTTAAGAGGTCTTAGCGGAGGGGTCTCCAGGGGAGGCACATACCCTGCGAACTCGGGCGCCGGATCCCACTGGGGCCAGGCCCGGGCGAAGCCCCGCCAGTAGGCCGCCACCTCCTCCCGGTAGTGGGCATGGAGGAAGCCAAGCCGACGTTCGGTGCGGAACTGAAAGGCCTGCAACCGGCGTTTGAGCAGTCGTTCCCGACGCAGGAGATCTAGATACCGCTTCAGAAGGGTCTCGTGCTCCGTGGGGCTCTTGTAGCCTAGGAAAAAGGTAAAAGCCACCAGGGCAGTGCCCAGGATGACCAGCGAAGGCAGGGCGTACTGGGTGGGGAGGGTAAGCTGCAAGATCTGCACCTGCTGGGTGGTGAAGGCGGCCCGCAGGAAGGCGAAGGCCCACGCCAGGAGGAGGGACAGAGCCAAAGGTGCCACCGCTGTCAGCACCCATTTATTCTTTCGGTACTGGTTGCCCGCCTCATGCCCCATCCAGAACATGGCCAGCGTAGCCACCAGGGCTACCACCCAGGCCTCGAGTTGGGTCAGGCCCAGGGCGTCCATAGCCAGCTTGTTGTAAAAGATCTCTGCTAAGAAGACTATCAACACAAGGATCCAATGCCCAAACAAGGCCCTGATGTGGGCGAAGGCTTCCGGGGTGGGTTCCATAGCCCCCACCACCCGCTCCAGGGCCTGGCGCTCGTGGCGGATCCCCTCTAGCTTGACCTCGAGGCGCTCCCTCTTCTGTTCGTAGCGATACTTGTTGGCCTCCATGGAGCGGGCAAAGCGCTCCTTTAGCTCGTTGGGGAAGGGGTTGGGGGTGAGGTAGGCCAGGGAAGCGTGCTTGCGGGAAAGTTTTTTGCCCTCCCGCTTGCCAATCCAGTAGGCGCGAATGTTTCTAAGAGTGAGCCACAGGTTCATCCTTCACCTCAAGGCACCAGAGTTCGTTAAGCCGGCTTTCCTTCGCACCCAGCCTGGCCCCTTTACGCCGGGCCTCGCTGTAGAGCCGGGCGCGCCGGGCGGCAAAGCGCTCGGTCAGGGCCTTGAGCTCGGCCTCTAGCTGAGCGATCCGGAGCCGTTCTCGTTCAATGGCCGGGGTGAGCACCCCCTGGGGATAGCGTTCTTCCTGGTGCAAAACCTCCAGGTGTGCCAGGTTTTTCCGAAACTCCCCCAGGGCCTGCTCCAGGGCCTGGCGCCGAGAAAGCAGTCTGGCCTCAAGGCGGTGCAGCCTGGCCTCTACCTGGGTTTTGAGGAGGATCAGCCTTCTCTCTACCTCGGCTTCCTCGAGGGGTTTGCGTGCCGCAAAAAACCACATATGGTTTTAGATTCTAAGCCGGCCATTAGAACCAGCCGTGATTTTTGACCGGAACGCCAGCCGGCTGCAGCATCCTTTTATTTAGCGGACGCTCTACTCTCAGCCAGCCGAGGTAATTTCTACCTCGGCGCCCCGCCAGAGCCGCAGCTTGGGGTCGTCCCGATAAAGCTCCAGCAGGAGGGGTACCAGAGTGAAGCTATCCCAGAACCTCAACGCCCAACCTCCCGCTCGGAGAGTAAGGCTTCCAGGGCACTGGAACGGATCCGCGGCCAGGGCAGCCCCTGCAAAGCCGCTTTTCCGTCACCCCAAGGCCAGGGTCACCTCGGCAGCAGGGGGATGGGCTCAAGCGGGCTACCGGAGCCTCCTGATCCAGGAAATCTGCAAGGGGCGCTGGGAGCTTTTGGTTCATTGATGCGCCAGACGGGCAGGCCGCTGCCTGTCACAAGGCCGTGTCCAAACCAATGGCTGAGCAGTTCCTCATTTGGGCGGCCGGGCCGCCAGGATGGGAGACCGTCCAGAGGATCTGCGCTACTGAGGTATGTAACGCCCCGCCATGGCCGCGATCAACCGGCCCCGCGTCACCACGCCGAGCAGCCGGCCCTGCCCATCCAGCACAGGGAGAGGCACAGCGGTTTCGCTAAACAGCGGCAGGGCCTCTTCCAGGGTCTGTCCAGGGGAAAGCCCCGGGAGAGGCTCCAAAAAGCCCTCCAGCCCGCTTTTTTCCCCTTCCGTTTTGAGAGCCTCTGCCAGTTTTTCTGCTCGCACCATTCCCTGAAAAAATCCACTGCGATTCACCACGTAGGCATTCACAGCACCGGCCTGGCCCATCTTGCGCAACGCTGCCCGCAGGCCTTCCCGCTCCAGCACCACGGTTACAGGCTCCTGCACCAGCTCCTCCACCTTGTAGATCTTGGCGGGATTAACGCCGGACAAAAAAGCAGCCACATAGTCGTCTGCGGGGCGGGCCAGAATCTCCTCCGAGGTTCCCACCTGCACCACCTCCCCATCCCGCATGATGGCGATACGGTCTCCCAGCCGCATAGCCTCGTCGAGGTCGTGGGTTACAAAGACGATGGTCTTCTTAAGTTCGTGCTGCAGTCGCAAAAGCTCATCCTGCATCTCCTTGCGGATCAGGGGGTCAAGCGCGCTGAAGGCCTCGTCCATGAGCAGGACGGGAGGGTTGGCGCAAAGGGCCCGCGCCAGGCCAACCCGCTGCTTCTGTCCCCCCGACAACTGCGCCGGGTAGTGCTTCTCGTAGCCTGAAAGCCCCACCCGTTCCAGCCAGATCATGCCCTTCTCCTCCCGTTCCTTACGAGAAACCCCTTTGAGCTCCAGTGGGAAGGTCACGTTTCGCAGGATGCTGTAGTGCGGAAGTAGAGCGAAATGCTGGAAAACCATACCGAAGGTATCCTGGCGGAACCTTAGAAGCTCCTTGCGTGGGAGGTTGGTTACCTCAGTATCGGCTACCAACACCCGGCCGGCTGTTGGCTCGACCAGGCGGTTGAGCACCCGTAGCAAAGTGGACTTGCCCGACCCTGAAAGGCCCATAATCACAAAAAATTCACCCTGCCTGACCTCCAGGTTGATCTTATTCAGGCCCAGCACGTGGCGGGTCTTTTGAAAAAGGGTGTCTTTATCAATGCCCCCCCGCACCTCTTCCAGGGCCTGGGTGGCCTTTGGGCCAAAGATCTTGTACAGGTTTTCTACACGTATAAAGCTCATCGCTCCTCCCGGTAACGTCTAACTGCCCGTTGCCCGGCCGCCTGGATAAGCCGATCCAACACGATGGCCAGAGCCACAATAGCTATCCCCGCCACCGCGCCCCGGCCCACGTCCAGGCGCTGAATTCCCAGAAGAACCTCTTCCCCGAGCCCGCGAGCCCCGATCATCGAGGCGATAACCACCATCGCCAAAGCCATCATGGTGGTCTGGTTCAGCCCCGCTAGAAGGTTGGGCAAGGCCAAAGGAAGCTCTACCTTAAGCAGCCGCTGCCATGAAGTAGCCCCGAAGGCATCGGCTGCCTCCAAAACTTCCCGCTGCACCATGCGCAGCCCCAGATCGGTAAGCCGGATCATCGGAGGAACCGCATAGATGACCGTGGCGATCAGGGCTGGAACCTTCCCCAAGCCGAAAAGAAGCAGGGCGGGAATCAGGTAGACGAAGCTGGGCATGGTCTGCATCGCATCCAGGATCGGCAGCATAAACCCACGAAAACGGTCGCTCCGACCCATCAGGATGCCCAGCGGAAGGCCAATAATTACCGAAACCACCACTGCGGCCAGCACCAGGGCCAGGGTCTGCATCCCCTTGTCCCAGAGGCCCAGTGCCTCGATCAGCCACACCCCCAGCCCCATACCCAGGGCAAAGACCAGGCGGCGGCTCAACCACCAGCCTGCCAGCAACACCAGCCCAGCCAGCCAAAACCAGGAAAGACCCCGTAATAATCCCTCGAAGAACAGCAGGAAGCTCAAGAGGCCCTGAGAAATCGCCTCAAAGGTCTCCCCGTAGTTTTGAACCAACCAGCGAACAAAGGCGTTGATGGCCTCTGCGAGATCCATGATTTACACCTCCAAAGAAAGGGAGGGGGAACCTCGGTTCCCCACCCCCATTGATAAGGCTAGAGAGCCCGTTTTACCCGTTCGGCCACTTCGGCAGGCACCCAGGCCGTCCAGATCTCTGGATGGGTTTTCAGGAAGTGGCGGGCCACCTCCTCCTCCCTGGCCCGGTTTTCCTCCATGTAGGCCAGCAGCTCGCTGGTTAGAGCGTTGGAAGTGCGGTACTTCTTAAGGAATTCCGCCACAGAAGGGGCCTCACGGGCTAGGCGCGTATTGACCGCGTTGTAAACCGTTTCCATAGGGAAGGCGGTGGCCTTGGTGGGGCTGTCCTGCTCTATAAGAGCATTCCACACCTCGGCATTGTAGGGGGGCTCTTCCAGCATGGTCAGGTTGTATTTACCCAGAACCCAGGTAGGCCCCCAGTAATAAAAGACAATGGGACGCCCCCGTTCGTAGGCTGAAGCGATGGCCGCCACCAGGGCATCGGAGGTACCAGGACGGAAGTTGGTGAAGTGGGCCTCGAGGCCGTAAGCTTTGAGTTTTTTAGTGTTGACCCTTTCCGCAAACCAGCCCAGCACCCCGTTGTAGAAACGCCCTTTGCTGGGCTCCTCGGGGTCACGGAAAAGCGCCTTGTACTTGGGAAGGTCGAGAACGGACTTCAAGTCGGGCGCCATGGGCCTTATGCCCCTTTGAGCATCACCTTTTATCACATAAGTGGGCACGAACCAGCCCTGCACCGCATCGGGGAAGGTTACCCCAAGGCGCTGTATCTTGCCTTCCTTTTCTAGCTGGTCAATCGCGTCGCGGGTCAGGTTGTACCAGATCTCCATGGACACATCGATATCCCCCCGGCCCAGTCCAGTGAGCAGCGGGATAGAAGTGCCGGGCAGGGCATCTGTCTTACACCCATAACCTTTCTCCAGGATGAACTGTGCAATTCGGTTATGCACGCGAGCGCTTTCCCAATCATAGTCAGCAAAGACGATGGGCCGGTTTACCTCGCATCGCTGGCCGAAAGCAGTGCCAACGGCTATGAAGATGCTGAGTAGGACAAGTTTTCCTCGCATTGCCACCTCCGCAAGCAACCCTATTGCGCTTGCTTGACGACCTTGTGAGGGGCAAAACTGCAGTGGCTCATCTTTACTCATGAGAGCTGTCTCGAGCCAGGAGAGGAAATTGGTTTTTTCTACAGGGCCGGCGGGAGCATGAAAGAAAACCTAAGTTCTTTAGGTGCAACTCACATATTTTGCACATATGGCGTATGTTCCTCGATTGGCCTCATCAATATAATGTAATTTATATCTCTAAATATACTTGGTATATGTAACAGCCTCTTGTCTGCAAAATTCTCAACATGAGAAAATTAAAGTGATATACTCCCGCCTAGCTATGTTAAATAGCAATCTCTGAGACAACACTATCAATTGTCTGGAGATTTTACGCTATTAGAAACATAGCAACTAAATTTGGTAGAGGTGAAAGCCAAATGAAGAGAATGGGAGGAGTTGTTGTTCTTATTTTTGCGCTTCTGCTTGCAGGATGCGCTCCTTCGGTTTCCACGTCCGTCGCTGGCAAGGAAATCAAAAAAGTCGACTACTCGAGCTATAAAGGACCAAGGGCCCGGGTCGTAGTAGCCAGCTTCGAATGCAACAGCCCTCAATGTGGTTCCGGCGCAACCATCTCTAGTGGAGCGGCCCAAGCCCTCAATTTTTTTGGGATTAACATCCCTGTTGCCACAACTGGCATAGGTGCCGACGTATCCACCTTGCTTAACACGGCGCTGGTAAGCAGCAACCACTTTGTGGTCTATGATCGAAGCCTCATTACGCAGCTGCGCAACGAGGCTGCCTTATCAAACCAGCAAAACTCATTCACTGGAGCTGATCTGATTATCACTGGCGTTATCACAGGTTTTGAGCCCAATGCATCCGGAAGCAGCGGATTGGGAGCTATCCCATTCATTGGCGGGCTCGTTCAGCAAAAGAAATCGTACATTCGCGTGGATATGCGCATTGTTGATACCCGTACCGGTGCGATTATTGCTGCCTTCCCTGTAGAGGCGGAAGCCACCGACACTAATTTCGCAGGGGTAGGTGCTGGACTTTTGCCTGGCGGCCTTAGCACGCTCGTAGGTGGTTTGCGCACATACAACAACACACCTATGGCAAAAGCACTTGCTATTATGATTGAAGCGGCAACACAGGCAATCATAGAGCGCATACCCGAGAGCTATATGAAATACGATGCCACTGGTAAACCAATCCAATAGTACAGGCCCAGCCTAGCTGGGGTAAAACAGTTGCAGATTTGCCGGTTTTCCTCGCAAGAGAAATGTAAAACCGGCAGTCCTATTTTCTAGCTCCTCAAATAAATGGCTCCAAGCAACTGTCGGTAGTTAGGTGAGATTATCTCTGACAGGCCTGGGGAAAACCTGATGAAGAAGGATTTCTCGGATCGTCCAAATGCGTTCCGTGAGACCTGCTGCCATAGCCGGAGAACAAGGCTGGTAGCGCCGCCTGCCGATGGGCTCTGGTAGGGGAAGTCGGAGGGAGCGGTGGGGGCGGGCAAAGTTGTAGACCGTCATCCGCCAGTCACCGCGGTGCTCCCGGGACTCAGGCCTGCGGGCAAAGGCCAGGGTCTTGCGCACGGAGAAGGCGTCCATACGCCGGGCCGTGGCGTTGAGCCGCTCAATGGCAGAGGTGTTAGGGGTGGTGTAGCCCAGACGCTCTAACTCCAGGTCAATGCGCTTGCGACTGCCATGGGCCATGCGCAGTCTGACCTCCACCACCCGCCGGCCCTCACGCCGTTTGAGCACCTGGACATGGGCCTGTCGGCGGGTCAGGCGATAGCGCTCTCGCGGCCTCCTGCCGCGAGCCCCTCGCCGCTTGGGCTGGTAGGGGGTTCCGAAGACTTGCGGGAACAGGGTGGCGTAGCATTCCCAGCCATCGCTGAAGAAGGCCAGATCCTGGAAGTCTCTCAGCCGGGCCTTCCCCCCGCGCAGAAGGCGGCGGGCCAGATCCTCGTTGCGCTCGCCCTGCACCCGCTCCACGATCAGGCGGCTTTTGGGTTCGAGCAGCTCCGCCTCCCAGCAGGGCCGATCCTTGCTCCCGGCGTACCCGTGCCGCTCGTCGGCCTGCAGGCTGCTGCACACCAGGCTCTGCACCTGCTGGTCATGAAACAACCGCCCATGCGAACCCAGGCAGCGTTCCAGTCTACGCACGCTCTCCCGGCTCACCTTGAGCAGGCGAGCGGTGGCGGCCTGACTGCTGCCCTCGCTCAGTTGCTCTGCGACCGCTACGGCCTTGGATTCGGGCAGTTTACAGTTCCAGAGGGCCGTTCCCTTCCTTTCGCTGAACTCCTGCCCGCAGCTCTTGCAACGCAGGTATCGTATCTTTTCTGCGCTGTACACTTTGCGTACCTTGAGATTGCCTTGTCCGGTTTTCCCGTACAGCTTGCATCCTTCTATCGGGCATGCCAGACTTGAGAGGGGAGGTTTGTTTGTTTTCACACAACGCAATCTGCGTTGAAAACGGCCTCCCCTTCAACCCCTGTCTGGGATAATCTCACTCTACTACCCAACTGTCATACCGGATTCAAAAAGATGATCTTCAAACAAAAAACATTCAGAGGCTATCTTTTTGAATCCTAGAGCACTCCCGTCGGTCAGGTTAGTTCGCCCTCCGGCACCGAACTAACCGAATCTGGTATCAAAATCTATGAAACTGGGGGTTTTTATGGCCATCGGTCAAGCGCTGATCAGAAATGCGATCGGGCTGCTCCTTCTCTTTGTCTTTGTAGGATGCGGTGAGGCTCTTCCTAAGCCTGCAAAAGTTTCATTCAATGGTTACACGGTTGATGCTCAAGAGGGTTCTGCTTCCTTTAGATTCAGCGCCTTAAGCGCGGAAGGCAATGTTATATCAAGCGGGAGCGTGAGCAACCCCTCGGTCAGCAACCTGACGCTTGTTCAAGGTTCTGGCAACTTGCAAGGCTCCGCTACTATATGTGGACAGTTCACTACCACGCCGGGGCCCATTAGCTGTGTCATCACACTTGATTCCACAGGCTCTATGAGCGGAAATGACCCCAACAGGCAAAGGGCCCAAGCCGCCAAAGCCTTTGTTAACCGGCTTCGTTCCGGCGACGTAGCTGCTGTGGCTTCCTTCGACACCAGCACTTCGCCCACACCAGGCTTCTCTGCCCTGAGAATCAGGCAGGATTTTACCAGCGATAAGACCGCGCTCCTGAGCGCTGTCGACCAAGCCACTTTCGAGGGTGGTGGCACCAACCTCTGGGATGCTACCTACGACAGTGCGCGCCACGTATCCTCCCAACAGGGTAATCGGATTGTGCTTGTGCTGACAGACGGCGAAGATAATTCAAGTTCCAAAACTCCAGCTGCTGTAATACAGCAAGCGACGCAAAGCCAGACAAGGGTTTACATGGTGGGGCTGAGCAGTGACCCCAACAGCTTGTCTTTCCGGGACATGCAGCGAATCGCCGCAAATACGGGCGGTCTATTCGCTTTCGCCGGGAATGCAAACCAACTCGAAACCATGTTCAACTCCATTTTTAACGATATTCAGGGCAGCTTCTGCATAAAGGTTGTTTTCCAGGTTAACGGAAGCCCACCTCCAGCGGGGACAGCAATCAGTGGAACCCTCCGGTTTGCGGTCAACGGGGCTTCATTCCAACAAGATTTTACCGTTTATTTCTAACCAAGGATCAGCCGATCGGCCGGGCCGGGAGGAAATCCTCCCGGCTAAAGCCTTGTTAGAGCCAGCGAAAATCCCCAAGGCCCTTGGATAGAAGCTCCCACGGGCAAGCGGCGAAAAGCAGCAGCTCGCCGCAGTGCGCCTTGGTCAGCCGTCCATCCAGTGGCCCAGTCGATCCCGCTTGGCCGCCAGGTACCCCCTGTTGTGTGGATTATCCCCAGTTCGTAGGGGGATCCGCTCGAGGATCTCGAGGCCGTATCCGGAGAGGGCCCGCACCTTGCGGGGGTTGTTGGTCAGCAGGCGTATACGGCGAAGGCCCAGGTTGTAGAGGATTTGCGCACCCACCCCGTAATCGCGCAGATCCGGGGGGAAGCCCAGGGCCAGGTTGGCCTCCACGGTGTCCAGGCCCTTATCCTGCAGGGCGTAGGCTCGAATTTTGTTGACCAGGCCGATGCCCCGCCCCTCCTGGCGCAGGTAGACCAGCACCCCCTGCCCCTCCTGGGCGATCATCTTCAAAGCTAGATCGCGCTGGAAGCCACAGTCGCAGCGCAGGCTGTGTAGCACATCCCCGGTCAGGCACTCCGAATGCATGCGCACCAGCACCGGCCTCTCCCCTGCGACCTCCCCCATGATCAAAGCAGCGTGCTCCTCACCGGTGAGGGTGTCGCGATAGGCGATGATCCTGAACTCCCCATACTGGGTGGGCAGGGCGGCCTCGGCCTCCCGCACCACATAGCCCTCGCCAAGGCTCAGACGATAACGGATCAGCTCAGCGATGGTGCCCACCCGCAGGCCGTGTTGGGCAGCAAACTCCAGGATGGCGGGCAGGCGCATCATGCTGCCGTCGTCGTGCATGAGTTCGCTGATGGCCGCCACCGGCTTGAGCCCGGCCAGGCGGCACAGATCCACGCTGGCCTCGGTGTGGCCGGCACGGCGCAGCACCCCACCCTCCCGGGCCCGCAGCGGGAAGATGTGCCCCGGGCGCACGAAATCCGCTGCCGTCACCCCGTCCTTGGCGGCCAGGCGCACCGTGGTGGCCCGGTCGGCGGCGCTGATGCCGGTGCTCACCCCCTCGCGGGCCTCGATGGAGACCGTGAAGGCCGTACCCCGGGGGGCGGTGTTGTCCCGCACCATGGGGGGCAGCTCGAGGTGGTCGGCCCAGGCCTCGGTCATCGCCAGGCAGACCACCCCCCCGGTGTAGCGGATCATGAAGGCCATCCACTCGGTGGTCATATGTTCGGCGGGCATGACCAGGTCGCCCTCGTTCTCCCGATCCTCGTCGTCCACCAGGATGACCGGGCGACCGGCCCGGATTTCCTCCAGCAGTTCAGGAATTGAGCTGAGCATCGCGTCCTCCCCTTGTGCTCACCAGGCGCTCCAGGTAGCGTGCCAGCAGGTCGGCCTCGAGGTTCACCTCGTCCCCCTCCACCAGCTCCTTCAGGGTGGTGACCTCCAGGGTGTGGGGGATCAGCGTCACCCAGAAGCGGTGGCCCTCGACACCGGCCACCGTGAGCGAGACCCCATCCAGGGCCACCGAGCCCTTGGGGGCGATGTAGCGTGCGAGTTCCTGCGGTGCCTCGAGCCAGACATCCCAGGCCCCCATCTCGCGGCGGAGCTTTACCACCCGGGCCCGCCCGTCCACGTGGCCCGTGACCAGGTGCCCGCCCAGCCGGTCGCCCAGCGCCAGGGCGCGCTCGAGGTTGACCCGCTGCCCCACCGCCCAGCGCCGGGCGGTTCGCCGGAGGGTTTCCTGGGCCAGTTCCACGGCGAAGCCCCGGGAATCCAGCTCCACCACGGTCAAGCAAACACCCGAAACCGCCAGCGAATCCCCGATCTTGGTGCCCTCCAGCACCCGCCGGGCCTCAATGAATAGCCGCCGCAGCCCGCCCATCTCGCGGGCCTCGCGGATGACCCCCGTTTCCTCGACAATTCCGCTAAACATCCTCACCTCACCAGACTGCTCACCAAAAGATGCCCCGGTTCGTTCAGCGCCAGACCGGGTAAGCTTCCAGCCAGATATCCCCCTCCAGAAGCTCCAGCCGCCGGGTCTGTAGGCCCAGCGCCTCCTCCATGCGTCCGGCGGCGAAGCCCAGAAGGGCCCCCCGCCCCTCCCCTACCAGCTTGGGGGCCAGGAACAAGGCCACCTTGTCCACCCAGCCCCGGCGCAAGAGGGCACCGGCCAGGGTGGGGCCCCCTTCCAGCAGCACCCCGTCCACGCCCTGTTCCCAGAGCCAGACCAGCGCAGCCTCCAGGCTCACCCGGCCCCCCTCCCTGGGCAGCTCAGCCACGGTGGCCCCGCGCCGCTCGAGGGCCCGGATGCGGGCGGCGGGGGCGCCCACACCCACCAGCACCGCCACCCGGGCGGGCTCACCCCGCGGCCCCGGGGCAAACAGCCGGGCCTCCGGCGGGGTGCGGGCCTCGGTATCCAGCACCACCTTGAGAGGGTCGCGCAGGGGAGGCGGCTCGAGCAGGTGGGGAAAGGCCCGGAAATCGGGCTCGCGCACGGTGAGCTGTGGGTCGTCCGCCAGCACGGTGCCCACGCCCACCAGCACCGCCGGCAGCCACTGGCGGTAGCCCTGGGCCACCCGGCGGGAGAGGGCATTGGAGACCCAGGCGGCGTGGCCGCCCCGGGTGGCCACCTGCCCATCCAGGCTGAGGGCGGCCTTCCAGAGCACGAAGGGCCGCCGCTGCCGCAGGGCGTGGAAAAACACCTCGTTCTGGGCCCGGGCCTCGGCCTCCAGCAGCCCCGCCTCCACCTCCACCCCGGCCGCGCGCAGCCGCTCCAGCCCCCCCTGGGCCTTGGGGTTGGGATCACGGGCCGCCACCACCACCCGGCCGACGCCGGCCTCGAGAAGGGCCAGGGAGCACGGGGGCGTGCGGCCGTGGTGGTCGCAGGGCTCCAGGCTCACATAGAGGGTGGCCCCCCGGGCCTCCTCTCCGGCCTGGCGCAGGGCGAAGACCTCGGCATGGGGTTCCCCGGCCCGGGGGTGGTATCCCTCTCCCACAATGCGGCCGTTCTTGACCAGCACCGCGCCCACCAGGGGGTTGGGGTGGGTGTGGCCCCGGCCTCTTTCCGCTAACTGCAGGGTTCTTCGTAGATAACGCTCATCCAGCGCCTGTTGCAAAGAATACGCAGACACATCCTCGCCGGGTTGCCCCGGCGCTCACCTCCTTCTCCCATCCGGACTTTTACCGTCGGCCTCAGGATTTCACTGAGTCGGGCCCCTAGGGGGCTTCGCGGGCTTTCACCGCCGGTCGGGAATTGCACCCTGCCCTGAAGGAGGGCATGGCTTAAGCTTATTGCATAACCCCAGCCGTTCTGTAAGGCACGCCCCTTTGTCGTTTCGGGCTGGCTGGTCTAGTATGGCCTCCATGAAGCGTGTGCAAACCCTGCTCTCGGCCCGCGATGTCCGCCTGGCTTTCGCCGTGAGTCGTTTCAACGAGCGCGTTACCCGGGCCCTGCTGGAGGGGGCGCTCGAGGCCTACGCCCGCCTGGGGGGCAACCTCGAGGAGGCATGGACGGTTTGGGTGCCGGGCTCCTTCGAGCTGCCCCTGGCCGCCAAAAAGCTGGCCCAGCGCCCCGAGGTAGACGGGGTCGTGGCACTGGGAGCGATCATCCGTGGAGAAACCCCACACTTCGAGTACGTCAGCGCCCAGGCGGCCGGCGGTTTGATGCAGGCCATGCTCGCCAGCGAAAAGCCCATCGCCTTCGGCGTGCTCACCACCGACACCCCTGAGCAGGCCGAGGCCCGGGCTGGGGGCAAGGCTGGCAACAAGGGCGCGGAGGCGCTGTACAGCGCTGTGGAGATGGTGCAGCTCTTGCGGGCTTTGCAAGCCCTCGACTGAGATGCGCTTATCGCTATGGCAGGGGCTTACCGCCTTGAGGTGCTTGCTTGCCTCTGGGCAGTAGCAGGAAGGGTATCAGGGTAGAGAAACTACCCCCGCGTGGCTCGTCCTCGCGTTGCACGGTGTGTGGAGGAAAGGTTGAGCGCCAGAAGAGAAACAAGGCCGCCTGCAAAACGTGCAACCGCACCTGGCACGCGGACGCCAACGCCGCGCTCAATCTCTATCTCTTGGGCCCCTCGAAGGGGCACGGGGTGGAGGCTACACCCCAGCGGCCGCTCGCTCTGCGGTGGAACCGCCACCGCTGGGTAGGCCGCCGCGAATCGGCTGCTAAAAGCAGTCGCCTGAAGGAATCCCCGGCTTTCAGGCCGGGGAGGAAGTCAATCTGGCCGGGTACCAGGCCTGGGCCAGGGAAGAGGGCCTCTGGGAAAGGGCTAAGTACCTGGGCGCCCTGGCTCGAAGCCGGAGGCCTTCACCACCGGCTTCAAGCATAAAAATGGGCAGGATGCCAGCAGCCCCAGCCGGATGGCCGGCTTATCGCGGATGCTCGAGCTCTTCTTCACGGGCGAGGAGGGGCAGGAACCCAAAACCCGCAAGACCGCCGGCCACTCCAAGCCCAAGGACGGCTTCCCGCTGGGCTGGGCCCTCGCCAGGCTCGAGCCATACTGAAATCCGGCCTTTTTCAAGCTAGACTGAACCCATGGCCCTGACCGTCAAAAACCCCGAAGTCGAGCGCCTGGCCGAAGAAGTGGCCCGTCTGACCGGCGAGACCAAGACGGAGGCCATTCGCAAGGCCCTTCTGGAACGCAAGGCCCGGCTTTTGTACCCGCAGCGCCCCAGCAAACAGAGCGTGCTGGAGTTTTTAGAGCGCGAGATCTGGCCCAAACTACCGCCCGAAAGCCTGGGTAAAGCGCCCACCAGGGCCGAACAAGAGGAAATCCTGGGCTTTGGCCCGGAGGGCTACTGATGGTGCTGGATAGCTCGGTCTTGATACAGCTTATTTTTGCCGAGCCGGGGTATCGGGAGACGCTCGAGCGCATTCTCGAGGCCGAGGTGCGCCCGCGCTGGTCAAGGTGGGTATGGTGCTGACCAGTCGGTTAGGGCCGGACAGCCTGTACCTGCTCGACGAACTTCTGATGCGCCTCGAGGCCCTCAACTTTGGCGATTGCCTGAGCTACGCGGTGGCCAAGGTAGCGGGCCTGCCCCTAGCCTACGTTGGCGACGACTTTGCCCAGACCGACCTCGCATGATGCTCGCTGCCTTAGTCCTCCCCCTGGAAGGCCCCGGCCGCCCCGACCCCGACGGCTGGCGCGGTCTGGTGTATGGCCTGCTCAGGCAGATCGACCCCGAACTGCACGAGGCCCAGTACAACCCTTTTAGCCTGGGCCTGGGCGGAGCCGAGGGGCAGTGGTGGGTGCGGATTGCCTTTTTAGACGAGGGCCTGTACGCCCGGCTCTCTCCCCACCTGTTTGGCCTGGTCGGCCAGACCGTGCGCCTCAAGGAGCCCTTCCGGGTGCGCGCGGTGCTGCAAGAAGAGCACCCCTGGGCCGGCCTGAGCACCTACCCCCGGCTCTTCCAGGGCCAGGCCCCAGCCAGCCTGGGCCTGCACTTCGCCAGCCCCACCTTCTTCCGCCGCAAGGGGCATAGCTACCCCCTGCCCGAGCCCAGGCTGGTCTTCGACTCCCTCACCCAGCGCTGGAACGCCTTCGCCCCGGTCAAGGTGCCCCTCGAGGTGCAGGAGGCCTGGGAGCGCCTTATGGTGGGATCGTTCCAGGGCCGCACCCACCGCATCGCCCCCAACGAGGACGAGCGGGGGATGGGCTTTGTGGGCCGGGTGGTTTACTTCCTGCCCAAGGCCAGCCCCACTGAGGCCCAGTGGCTGCAGGCCCTGGGGCGCTTTGCCTTTTACGCCGGGGTAGGGGCCAAGACGTCTTTGGGGTTTGGGCGGGTGCGGATGTTTGACCCGTTGCAACAAGAAAGGAGGCCTGATGAACCAGAACAAGGAGCGCTTGCGGGAACTGTGGGCGGAGTATAAAACCCTCATAAGGCAAGAAAGTGCAGATCGAGCGGGGCCTGCCCCTCAGGGCCAGAGGGCCAAGGAGCTGTACGATACGCAGATCTGGCCCCTCACAAAAGAGGGCTTTACCGATCGAGGCCAGCAGCGGTATCTCGCTTCCTTTCACACGGTTGGCACCACGGCGGAACCGGTCATCCTTTCGGTTCGGGCGCTGGATGCGGACAAAGTGTATTTGCTGCATACCAAAGACACCGAAAAGGTCTGTGGGCGCATTGAAAGGGAATTGGGGTGGGGGGTGGAGCGCATCAAGACCCTCCTGGTTGGCCGCAGCGACCCAGAGGACATCTACAGGCAGGTGCGGCAAAAGGTGGACGAAATTCCCCCGGATGCAGCCATCGCCTTCGACCCAACCGGGGGCACCAAGGCGATGGTGGCGGGGTTGGCGATGTTTGCCTTCTCGCTGGCCGAGGAGGGGCGCACGGCGCATGTTTACTACGTAGACAACGAAGAGTACGACGATGAGTTGCGCCGCCCTGTGGCGGGAACGGAGTTTTTGAAGCGCCTCGAGAACCCCCGTGAGGTGATATCCGATTGGATATACCACCGCGCCAAAGATGCCTACAAACGGGGTGATTTCTCGCTGGCAAAACAGCTTTTTGATCAAGCGAAAGATCACGAAGGGCGGGCGCACAGCCTCGAGGCGGTCTTGGCGGAGGCTTACGAGTCCTTGGATGCTGCCCAGTTCAAGCAGGCCAAGGACAGGCTCAACGATCTGCTCGAGCTGCTACAAAAACCCGCACACAGACAAAGTTTCCTTACCAAACACACCGCTACCATCGAGCGGCAAAAAGAAGCCCTCGAGGCCGTTGTTCAGCTTACCGAGTCACTTTCTGTCAAAGGCGAGGGCATAGCGTCTTTGGCAGACCCTCAAAAAGTGGCCTGCGTGCTGGCAGCCCTCGGTTTTATGAGTGAGAGGCGGCTAAAGACGGGCCGCCTGGCCGAGGCCGTGCTCCTGTACTACCGCGCCCTCGAGCTGTTCTTGCAACACCGCCTTGCACTCAGAAATTTTGATACCGCCAAGCCAGATTTTGATAGATTGTGCGCCGAGGCCGGTATAACCATTCAGGAACTCAACGATAGGTATCAGGAAGAGTGCAGGGCGGCGAGGGCCAGGCTGGGTGGTGCATTGCAACAAAAAATCGCCGTAGACCTGATCACCGCCTTCTTCTTACTCAGGGCCCTGGGCGATGAGCCGGCTTTAGCGGTCAATGCAAACAAGGTGCTGGGGCTATCCAGTGCCCGTGACAACTCGATTTTTGCCCACGGTTTTTTGCTTCCCACTAAGGCCAACGCCGACAACCTGTCTGAAGTGTTGACAGACCTTGTTCGGAAAGGAGGTCTATCAGAGGTCAGGTTTGAGCCCATCCCCCTACCGTAACCCTCCACCTCACCGAACAGGGTGCCACCCTGCGTCTCTCCCAGGGCCGCCTGCGGGTGGAGCTCGACCGGCAAGCATTGGCTGAGCTACCAGCCCGTAATTTGTTGTCCCATGGCATCTTCCTCAAACCAGCCACACCACCCCATAGGGCGGCAGACTGCCGGCGAAGTATTTGCCGCTAATCAGGTCGCGCCCCACCCGCCGGATGGGCTGGGGCCGGTTGGTCACGTTGATGTAGCAGCCCACCTGCCGCTCGCGGTAGCCCCGGATGATGCGCAGCACCTCTTTGGACTCCATCACCACCTGGGGCGCGTTGGGGTGGAAGGCTGGGTGGGAAGCCCGCACCTTGAGCAGGTGGGTAAAGCGGGCCAGCACCTTGCGGGCGCGCGAGTGGGGGTTGGAGAGCAGCCCAGCCAGCTCCGGCCCGGTGAACTTGTGCCGGTTGAGGCGGCGGTTGATCCCGCTTTCTTGCAGGCCCGCGTGGTCGGAGGGGGAACCGAAGAGGCTGTGGATGTAGACCCCCGGCACCCCCTGCAGGCTCAGGAGAACGGCATGGGCTGCCAGGAAGCGGGCGATCTTGAGGTCTTCGTCCTCGTCGCCGTGGGGATGATTGAGGGCATCGAACAGGGTCAGGCATAGCTCGTAGGGCACCGGGCCCGCCGGGGTGTCCTTGTAGTTGACCCGGCCCCCATGATCCAGGGCCTGCTGGACGAGGGCCGCGATTTCTTCGGGCTCCAGAATGCCGTGGGCCGGCACCACCCCCAGCCCATCGTGCGAGGCCAGGAAGTTGAAGAAGGTGGTGCGCTCGGAGGGCGGCTTCAGGCTGGCGGCCCAGGCAGCCAGCCTGCTGGCGTCCCCGGTGCGGAAGGTGTGCAGCACCAAAGGGGGCAGGGGGAACTGGTAGACCATCTGGGCCTCGTCGTGGCCGTTGCCGAAATACGCGATGTTGCCCTGGTGCGGCACGTTGGTCTCGGTAACCAGCACCACCTGGGGCGCTTTTATATCCAGCACCAGCCGCATCAGCTTGACGATGCGATGGGCCCCTTCCAGGTGTATGCAGCTGGTTCCGATCACCTTCCAGATGAAGCCCACCGCATCGAGCCGGATGAACTGCGCCCCCTTGTGCACGTAGTGCAGCAGGGCATCTATGACCTCCAGGAGCACCTCGGGGTGGGCGAAATTGAGGTCGATCTGGTCGGTGGAGAAGGTCGTCCAGACCAGCTTCTCGCCGCTTGTGGTGGGGAAGGGGGTAAGCAGGGGCAAAGCGCGGGGCCGGAAGACCGCAGAGAGGTCGGTGCCGGGCTCCACGGTGATGAAGTAGTTTTGGTACTTTGGATCGCCCCGCAAGAAAGCCTGGAACCAGGGGCTCGAGGCCGAGACGTGGTTACATACCAGATCGGCCATCAGGCGAAAATCCGCCGCGATGGCCTGGACATCCTCCCAGGTACCCCACGCGGGCTTGACCTGCTTGAAGTCCACCACGCTGAAGCCATCGTCGGAGGTGTAGGGATAAAAGGGCAGGATGTGCACCCCGGAGAAAGCCCCCCGGAGGTGCTGGCGCAGAAAGCGGTGCAGGGTTTGCAGGGGGGGTTCGCCGGCCTGGGTGATCTGGTCGGGGTAGGTGATCAGGATGGCGTCCTGCTCGCTCCAGGGAGGGGTGGGGTGCGGTCGGGCCAGGTCTGGGTAGCCCTCGAGCAGGGCCATGAGCTGCCCCAGCACTTCCTGGCCCCGGCCAGGGTAGAGGAACTCAAGGTGGTCTTTCAGCTTCAGGTGTATATCGGCGTGTGCAGTCATGGTGGGATGTGATCGCTCCTCGGGGGTTGGCTCGATTATGGCAAAATGGGGACTCCCACTAAAGACTGCCGCCAGCGCCGGGCGTGTGCGGGCTCTGGCTCCAGGCCAGGTAGATGGCCGCCGTCCAGGAGAAGGAACCACCGCCCAGTCCCTGCCCGGTCAGGGGATGGAAATACTCGCTAAAGCCCGCTGTCTCGCACAGCTCGAGGGTATCCTGACGAATCCGGCCGGCCATCTCGCCGTAGCCGTACTCGCTGAAACCCAAAGCGATCAGGTAGTTGACCACCGCCCACACCGGCCCCCGCCAGTACCGCTGGGCTTCAAACCGAGGGCTGCTGGGGTCGGTGCTGGGAACCAGGTAGCGCACCCGGCCGGCCCAGGCCTCGAGGGTGCCCAGCAGGCGCCGGGCCCTTTCCGGGCTGGCGGTTCCGGCGAAGAGTGGCAAAAACGAGGCCGAGACCCCCACCCGGATGGGCTGGCCGGTCCTCAGGTCGCGGTTGAAATACAGCCCAGCCCCCTCGTCCCACAGGCTTTCGATGCCCTGCCGGCTGGCCTCGAGCCAGCCCGCTATTTCGGCCTCATCGCCAAAGCCAAACCGCTCGGAAAGCCACAGCAGATCGCGGTTGGCCCGGTGCAGCACACAATCGATCAACAGACTGGCCACCCGGAAGGGGCACTCCCGTACCAGGCGGAGCTGGTCGAAACCGGCCCGCTTGTAGACCTCGAGCAGGGTCAGGAAGCGATCGTACTCGCTCTGGTGGGGGCGCTGGCTGGGATCTACGTGCGAGGTATCGCGGCGGGTATAGGGCGGCAGGTCGGGGTCTACCGTCACCCGGCCCAGGGCCTCATCCCAGGCCGGACTGTTGTCGGCCCCGGTCTCCCAGGGGTGCAGCACGGTAACGAGGCCGGTGTTGTGGGGGTCGCGTTCACGCTTGAACCAGCGGTGATAGGCCAGAATTCTGGGGTAGAGGCTTCGGATTTTCTCCTCGGCCAGCACGGGGTTCCGGGCCCGCTCGAGCATCCAGCGAACAACGCTGGCTACCACCGGTGGCTGGGTGATGGCGGAAGTGGGCGGGGTGCGGGCCACCCCCCACCGCTCGGGGCCGGGGAAGTAGGTGGCCTCGGGTCTGTGGAAGACGATGTGGGGCAGCATGCCGTTTGACCACTGCCCCTGGAAGAGCAGATCGAGTTCCTGCCAGGCCCTGGCCTCGTCAAACTGCATCCAGCCCAGGGCGGTAAAGCCCGCATCCCATAGCCACTGGAACGGGTAAAGGCCCGCCGTGGGGACGGTGAAGCCCCCCCGGTCGTTGGCCTGGAGAATCTGCTGGGCTTCTGGTACGAGGGACTCCTGGATCTGCATGGCTACCTCATCATCAGGGCTTGACCGCTGCTGGGATCAAGCCAGCGCAGGCGATCGGGCTGGGGTCTGAGCCAGAGGGTCTGCCCGGCCCTGACCTCGAAGTTCGGGGGTACCGTGGCTTTGATGTGCTGTTTGCCAAAGCTCAAGGTCAGCAGGAGATGGGGCCCCAGGGGCTCCACCACCAGCACTTCGGCCGGGAAGGTTTGCGGTTGCTGCACGGTATGGGCCTCGAGGTCCTCGGGCCGCACCCCCAGCAAGACTTCCGGGCCAGATACCGGGGTGGGCAGATCCAGGGTAAGCGACTCGATCTTGGCCTGCCGGCCCTCCACCGGCAGCCTAAGGAAGTTCATGGGGGGGCTGCCGATAAAGCCGCCCACAAAGGTATTGGCCGGCTCCTGGTAGACCTTCATGGGCTGGTCGTACTGCACCACACGGCCGGCGTTCATCACCGCGATGCGGTCGGCCAGGCTCATGGCCTCGACCTGGTCGTGGGTTACATAGAGCGTGGTGGTGCGGCTCTCGGCCAGGAGGCGCTTGAGTTCGGCCCGCATCTCCAGGCGCAGCAGGGCGTCCAGGTTGGAGAGGGGCTCGTCCATCAGCAACACTTCCGGCTCAACCGCCAGGGCCCGGGCCACCGCAACCCGCTGGCGCTGGCCACCGGAGAGCTGGGCCGGATAGCGCTCGAGGAGGTTCTCGATGTGCATCAGGGCGGCGGCCCGCTCCACGTTGGCCTTGAGCTTTTCGGGGGACGCTTTCTGCATGCGCAGACCAAAGGCGATGTTCTCGAAGACCGTGAGGTGGGGAAAGACCGCGTAGTTCTGGAAGACCATAGCGATCTTGCGCGCGCGAGGGGGGAGCTCGGTCACGTCCCGGTCGCCAATCCAGACCCGCCCCTTATCGGCCTGCTCGAGGCCCGCGATGATGCGCAGCAGGGTGGTTTTGCCGCAGCCCGAAGGGCCCAGCAGCACCACGAACTCCTGGTCGCGCACCTCGAGCGAAACCCCGCTCAAAGCCTTGAACTTGCCAAAGGTTTTCTCGATGTTTTCCACTCGAATGGAAGCCATAAACCTCCTAGAAACCCCTTACCGGTTGGCGATGCCCCACAAGGTAAACAGGTAGCGCCGGATGATGAAGATAAAGACCAGGGCTGGCACAATCAGGAAGAAGCCCCCGGCGAAGCGGAAGGGCAGGGGGGAGTCGTTGAGCGAGGTGAGCAAAAAGGCCGGTAGGGTGCGCTCACGCAGGGTGAGCAGGGTGGCGGCAAACACCTCGTTCCACGAAATCACGAAGGCGAAGATGGCCGTAGCCGCCAGCCCCGGCAGGGCCAGCGGCAGCACCACCCGCAAAAAGGCCTGGATGCGGTTGCAGCCCAGCGTCCAGGCAGCCTCTTCCAGCTCTTTGGGGATGCCCAAAAACAGGCTGCTGGTCACCAGCACCGCAAACGGCAGGGCCAGCGCGGTGTGCACCAGCGCCACCCCAAAAGCGGTGTCGTAGATACCCAGGTTGATGAATTGAACCGCCAGCGGGATGGCCAGGATGGCCAGGGGAAAAGCCCGCGTCATCAGAATCAGCAGGCGGTAAGCATCCGCGCCGGCAAACCGGTAGCGGGCCAGGGCATAGCCGGCGGGGGCCCCCAGCAGTACCGAGAACACCAGGGTCATGGCAGCCACCACCAGGCTGTTGCGGATGGCCTTCCAGACCCCCTCCACGCCGAAGAAGAAGGAGATGGTTTCCAAAGAAAACTGCTGGGGCAGGAGCCCTTTGGGCCAGGCAAACACCGAGGCCCGGTCGCTAAAGGCCAGGGTTGCGATCAGAAAGATAGGAATCAACACCCATAGCACCAGCACGATTGCCAGAAGCATGTACAAGGGACGCAGGTTCATGCCGCACCCTCCTGCTTGGAGCGCATCAATCGTAAGTACAGCAGGGTGGCCACCACCGAGATGCCCAGGATGATGACCGCGTAAGCCGCCGCCACCCCCGGATTCTGGTAGGCGTTGTACCAGTAGTAGGCCTCACCCGCCAGCACCGGCAGGTTGCGCCCGCCCAGGGCCACCACCACCGCGAAGACCTCGAGGGCCAGAATGGTGCGCAGGATCAGGGCCACCTGCAGGCTGGGCATGAGCAGTGGCAGGGTGACCTTCCAGAAGCGCTGCCAGGGGGTGGCCCCAAACACCTCGGCGGCCTCGCTGTACTCCTTGGGAATCAGTTGCAAGCCCGCCACCAGAATCACAAACACGATGGCGGTCGCCCGCCAGACTTCGGCGGCCACCACCGCCACGAAAATCATCCAGGGGGTCTCGTAGCTCAGCCACAGTTGTGGTTGCTGGATCAGACCGATACCCTGCAGGAAGCTGTTGAGGTAGCCGCGCTCGGTAAAGATCGAGAGCCATACGATGCCGGCGGCCAGGTCGGAGATGCCCAGCGGAATGGTCCAGACATACAAAAATAGGTCGCGGCCCCTGGAGATGCCCCCCAACAGCAGGGCCATCCCCAGGGCCATGACCACCTGCAAGGGCACGATCACCAAAGTCAGCAGCAGGGTGTATTTGAGGGCATCCGGGAAGTACAGGTCGGCGGCCATGCGCCGGAAATTCTCCAGGGTCCACTGTCCACCGCTGTCCCGCACCGACAGGAGCAGGGCCTCCAGGAGCGGCCAGGCGAACAAAAACAGCAAAAACACCACACTCGGCAAGATGAGCAGGTAGGGGATGTACCGTTCACTCCGCATCTAACCCTTTCGCTTTCATCCCGTATAGAGGGCTTCTGGATGAAAAGGGGCCGGTGGTGGCACACTGACCCCTTTCGACAAGTTCAACCGTGCGGACGGCTACTGCGGTATGCCGTCTTTGAACCGCAGGATCTTCCCCACTAGTTCACCGGGCAGGCTCCGCTGCTGGCAGGGTCGGGCGACCAGCAGGGGGCCCCGGTCTCGTTCATGATGCGGCGCAGGTTGGCAGCCTCGCTGTCGAGCACCCGGCGCACATCCTCGTTGCGGAGCACAATCCGCGCGAAAGTGTCCTGGAAGACCTTGTTGTACTCGCCCCCCCTGGCACCCAGGCCCACCGGTAGCAGGCTGGGCAGGGCCACGTTGCTCTGGGACTGCCGGGCGATGGCGTCGGCACCCATGCGGATGCCCTGGGGCAGGTTGTCGGGCAGGCGCACCTGGATGACCGGGAAGAAACCGTTTTGTACCAGGGTGGTAATCTGCACCTCGGGCCGGGTCAGGTACTCGATGGCCGCTACTGCTGCCGCCCGGTTGGGGCTTCCCTTGGGGATGGCCAGCCCGGCCAGCACCGGCATGAAGCCCCGGCCATAAGGCCCGATGGGCGCGGGGAAGGCTACAAAGTCGTTGGGACGCTGGTTAAGTGCATCGCGCAGACGGGCAATGTGATCCCAGGCAATCCAGACCTCTCCGGCCAGCAAGGGCTCTTGCATGAAGTCGTAGCTGGTAGATTGCGGGTTCACGTGCTGCCAGAGGCTCTTGAACTCGAGCCACATGCTCTGGGCCTCGTCGCTCCTGAACTTGGTGACCGCGCTCTTGGTGTAGGAGGGGTACAGGTAGCCCTGGGTAAAGCGGTGCATCAGCCCACGGGGGCCTGCTGGGAAGCCCAGCATGCGCCGCCCGGTGGCCCGCTGGATGTTGGCCGCCCACTCCTTAAGCTGGGTGTAGGTGAGGGTGTTGACGCTGGCCCCGGCCGGCAGGTACTGCAGGGCCTGCCGGTTGGCTACCATGATGTAGGTGGCCTGCATCCAGGGGATGTAGAGCTGGTTGGCGGTGCCCATCTTGCCCAGGTTCACGAAGGTCTGCGAAAACCGCCGGTCTTTAAGCTGGGCCATCACATCGTCCACAGTGTCCAGCGCCCCCGCGGCCACCAGGGGGGGGAAGTCGCCGTGCAGGCCCCCGGCCAGGCCCACGTTCACCCGGCCCGCCCGGACTTCGGAGAGGATACGGTTGGTGAAGGGGGCGTTGTCCTCGGGGATGAACTCCACCCGCCCCTGGAAGTCCTTCAGGATGACCTGCCGCATCCGCTGGGCCTCCTCGATGGGGGTGAACTGGGTGGAGACAAACAGCAGCGGGGCTGTCTGCTGTGCCAGTACTCCGGCCAGCAACAGCAGGGTGCCCAGACCCAACCACAACCACTTGTGCTTCTTCATACCTACCTCCTTTTACGTTTGCGGTGGCCCATCCGACCCTCGCAGAACCAACTTGGGAACCCAGACCTCCTGTAGCTGCGTGACCGGTACCCCACCCAGACGGGCCAGGAGCATCTCCACCAGCCGCTGGCCGGTCTCGCGAAAAGGCTGGTGCACGGTGGAGAGAGGGGGGTCGGTGTACTGGGCCTGGGGGATGTCGTCGTAGCCGATCACCGAGACCTCCTGGCCACCTTTGAGCCCTCGAGCGCGCAAAGCCCGCAGTACCCCAATGGCCATGAGGTCGTTGGCGCACAGGATGGCGGTAGGGGTCTCGGGGGCATCCAGGAGCTTCTGGGCCAGGCGGTAGCCGCTCTCCTCGCTCAGGTCACCCTCCACCACCCATGCAGGATTAACCTCTACCCTGGCCTCGGCCATGGCCTGCTGAAAACCGGCCCAGCGGTGTGCAGCAAAGTTGAGATCGTGGGGCGCGCCGATGTAGGCGATGCGGCGGTGGCCCAGGTTCAAAAGATGCTGGGTGGCCCGGTAAAAGCCCTGCTGCCCGTCTATGTCCAGGTAGGGAAAGGGGGTGCTGATCAGGTCGCTGCGCCCGTGGGCCACAAAGGGGATGCCGTGTTCTAGCAGATAGGCAATGCGCTCGTCGTGGCGCCGGGTGCGGGCCACCACCAGACCTTCCACCTTTTTGCCCTCCACCAGGCGCCGGTAACAGGCCAGCTCTTCCGAGCCGGGCGGGCAGGTGGCTACCAGCAAATCCAGTCCAGCATCGGAGAGCCCCTCGCCCAACCCGGCCAGCAGCTCCAGAAAAAACGAGTCGGCAAAGCGCCCCGGTGGGGAGGGGATCACCAGGCCGATGGTCTCGGCGCGACCCTTGCGCAGGCGCTTTCCATTTGGATTGGGACGGTAGCCCAGGCGGGCGGCAACCTCCAGCACCCGTGTGCGAGTCTGGGGACTGACCCGCTCGGGGTTGTTGAGCACCCTCGAGACCGTAGCAATCGAGACCCCAGCCTCAGCCGCTACGCGGCGTATATCAACAGATGGAGGGGATATACGACCGGACATAAGGAGACCTATTGTGGCTGAAGCCACCCCTGCACGTAATGTAAACGTTTTCCACACTCTACCACTCCCCCCTCATCTGCGCAAGCCCTCTTTCGGATGGCCAGCCCCTTGCCATACCTGACGGAGATACCCGATGCCGGGAAATACCTGAAGACCGAGCATTAATTTGGAAAACCTGATGCTGATCAGTCGGACGGCCCTAGGCAGAGATCGGACAAATATTCTGGCCATCGCCCACTGGATCAGAGACCTGGAGAAGTACCCGCCCAAGCCACGATATATCGCTTCTTCTGGTTCCTGGATAGGCAGTTGCAGGGTACCCTGCGGGGCGGCAAGGGTGAGGCAGCTTTGCTTTTCCTCTCTGCCTTGATACAGGGATTGGGGTTGAGTCTGGGTAGTACGGTGGTTACGACCCGCAAGGCCAAGGCAACCGAGGGTTGGTTGGTGTGGATGAGCGACCTGGGGGTGGACTGGCTGATTACAGGGGATGCTGAGGTGATGGCCAGACCCTGGCCAAGCAGGTGGTGCAAAAGGGGCTACCTCTTCGCGGTCAAGAGTAATCAGGCACCATAGCGGGTTTCCCGCTTCCTAGGGGTAGTGGCCGTTTTTGCGGCCACCATGTTGCCGCAAGAAGGCCTTACGGTCCAGATCCAGCAGGGTTTGCAGAACCTCGGTGACGGTGGTGGTGACGGCTTCTTTCAGCATCATCTGTAAGGTATCCTGATCCATGGGGTACCTCCTTGTGGTTTGCGGTACCCCCTCTTTTTACACAAACCCTTACACAAAATTCCTTACACGACCGGCGTATCTGACCAGGGCGCTTGAGGGCACGCCAGTTGACGGCACTGGGAGCTTGCTCCATCAGAATCCAGCGCTCCCCACGCCGTAACGAGCGCATCAAGTCGAACTCCATTGCCGAGGCCAGATAGCTGTGGAGGTCGGCAGGGTTGGGATAACTGTCGTTGGAAACAAGGTCTTCGTGCTGGGCCCATTTGAAATAGTCGAGACCTTGAATAATATCACGGGGCCGCTTTCCGACCGGGTCAGTCGCTACGGCCTGATCGCATGGGGCATGGGCGTGCAGGCAGCAGGCATCGCCCTCACGCTCCTGACGGGGGTGGCTGGCGGCGATGGTGCTGCTGGGGGCCGGCACGGCGATGGTCTACCCGACGCTGATCACGGTGGTGGGCGACGCAAGCGAGCCGGTGTGGCGGGCGCTGGGCGTGTACCGCTTCTGGCGGGCCGGCGGGCGGAGGCGCTCGAGCGGGCCCTCGCCGTGCGCTGCGAGCTCGAGGCCGCGCGGTGGGCCTACCGCCAGGCCGAGGCCGGCTTCCGGTCGCTGGGCCACGCCTACGACCTCGCACTGGTGCTCTCCAGCCTGGCCCAGCTCCCCGGCGAGCAGGCGCACGCGGCCGAGGCCCGGCGGCTGCTCGCCGCCCTGCGGTCGGGGTGAGCCGGCCGAAGGCGGCATAGTCCAGGCCCAGAGGCTGCACGTAGCCGGGAACCTCGCGGGCGGAGCCGTCGGCGAGCTCGACCTGCGCTGCCTGGCCCCCGACCGGCAGCGCCTGGTGCCCGAGGTGTGCATGCAGGCCGCCGACGCGCTGTTCGACCTGGCCCTCAAGCGCGAGCGCGAGGCCGCCCACCGGGCGATGGACGAACTCAAGCGGTTGCTGCTGGGCTACCTCGAGCCCCTCGACCGCGAAGCCGCCTAGATCACGGCCGCGGCGGCCGCCCGCCCCGCCACCCGCCCGCTGAACACGCACCCGCCCAGGAAGGTGCCCTCGAGGGCGCGGTAGCCGTGCATGCCGCCCCCACCGAACCCCGCCACCTCGCCCGCGGCGTAGAGCCCCGGGAAGGGCTCGCCCCCCTGCCGCAGCACCCGGCCCTGCAAGTCGGTCTCGAGGCCCCCCAAGGTCTTGCGCGTCAGAATGTTGAGCCGCACGGCGATGAGCGGCCCGGCGGCGGGGTCGAGCAGCCGGTGGGGCTTGGCCACGCGCACCAGCCGGTCGCCCAGGTAGGCCCGCGCGGCCCGGACGGCGGCGAGCTGGGCGTCCTTGCCGAAGGCGTTGGCGAGCTGGGCGTCGCGGTCGCGCACCTCGCGCTCGACGACCGCGGGGTCGAGCCAGTCGGTCCCCGTCAGCTCGTTCATGCCGCGCACCAGCTCGGACAGGGTGGGCCGCACCACGAAGTCGGCACCGCGGTCCATGAAGGCCTGCACCGGGGCCTGCACGCCCCCCACCACCCGCCGCAGCACCCCGCGCACGTCGCGCCCGGTGAGGTCGGGGTTCTGCTCGGAGCCGGAGAGGGCGAACTCCTTCTTGATGATGCGCCGGTTGAGCACGAACCAGGTGTAGGGGTAGCGGTTGCGGGTGATGTGCTGGAGGGTGGCCAGGGTGTCGAAGCCGGGGAAGTGCGGAAAGGGCAGGCGGCGGCCGTAGGGGTCGAGCCAGAGGCTCGAGGGCCCCGGCAGGATGCGGATGCCGTGGTTGGCCCACACCGGGTTCCAGTTGCGTATCCCCTCGGTGTAGTGCCACATGCGGTCGGGGTTGATGACCCGCCCGCCCGCCTCCGCTACGGCGCCAAGCATGAGGCCGTCGACGTGCTCGGGCACGCCCGCGACCATGAACTCCGGCGCCGGGCCCAGCCGCTCGATGGGCCAGTTGCGCCGCACCAGCTCGTGGTTGCCGCCGATGCCGCCGCTCGCCACGATCACCGCCTGGGCGCCCAGGCTGAACTCGCCCACCACGGCGCGCGAACTGCGGGTGCCGCGCGGGGCGTCGCTGGCCTCGAGCACCTCCCCCACCACCCCCCTCACCACCCCGCCCCGCACATCGAGGCCCCGCACGCGGTGCCGGAAGCGCAGCGAGACGAGGCCGCGTTCGACCCCCGCCCGCACCCGCCGCTCGAAGAGCTCCACCACCCCCGGCCCCGTCCCCCAGGTGATGTGAAAGCGCGGCACCGAGTTGCCCGGGCCGCCCGCGCCCTGCCCGCCGCGCTCGGCCCACCCCACGATCGGGAAGAGCCGCAGGCCCAGCGAGCGCAGCCAGGCGTACTTCTCCCCCGCCGCGAAGGCCACGTAGGCCTCGGCCCACAGCCGCGGGTTGCGGTCTTCCTCCCGGTCGAAGCCGGCGGTGTTCATCCAATCCCGCAGCGCCAGCTCGTAGGAGTCGCGGATGCCCAGGCGCCGCTGCTCGGGCGAGTCCACGAAGAACAGGCCCCCGAAGGACCAGAAGGCCTGTCCACCGAAGTTGGTCTCGGGCTCCTGCTCGAGGATCACCACCCGTTTCCCCGCCTCGGCCACCTCGGCCGCCGCCACCAGCCCCGCAAGGCCCGCCCCCACCACGATCACGTCCGTCTCCTGGGTCATGCCCGTTCTCCCCGTCTAGTCACCAACGCTGCTTTGGAGCTAGTTTAGCATATCTGTCTGGTGGGGGCCGGGCGTTGAGGGTCGATGGCTGATGGCCGAACGCTGGGCGCGGGCCGTACATCCTGCGTCCCGCGTCTTACGTCGTACGCAAAATGCTTTGGCCCTAGACCCTAGAATCTAGTCAATCCCCCACCCGCGCCAGCCGCTCGGCCCCGGCGGGCAATTCCCCAGCGGCGTAGGACTTTACCTTGGTGTAGGTGTTGCCGCTGAAGGTGCCGAGCTCCCCTGAGCCGTCGGCCTTGTAGAAGAGCACCCCGGCCGAGGTGCTGACCACCTGCTCCCAGCCCCTGGCCAGTTGCCCTGAGACGTAGGTGCCCGTCTGGGTCACCGCCCCGTCGGCAGCGAAGGTGAACAGCGCGCCGATCCCATCGCTCTGGCGGTAGAACAAGACCCCGCCCGGGGTGCGCAGGATGTGGCTCCAGTTGGCGCTGAGGTTGTGGTAAAGACGGAGGTACGACCACTTGCAGGCCACGTCGTAGGTTCCGTAGGCCCCAGTACCAGTGGGCTGATTGTAGAAGAACACCCCGTTGGCGTCGTTGACCCGCACAACGAGGTTCCATTCCTTGGAGTAGCCGGTCTGGGTCACGGGGTTGCTGAAGCCGTAGTCGAGGCCGTAGCTGCCGCAGAGGGTGGTTCCGGCGGAAGACTTGTAAAACACCAGGCGCTCGTTCAGGCTCACCACCTGGTTCTGCGCGGCCGGGAGTTCCCCGGCGGCGTAGATGCGCAGCCTGCGGAAGGCGCCCGTCCCGTCGAAGGTACCCAGCGCCCCCGAGCCGTCAACGGCGCTGTAGAACAGTTCGTAGAGCTCGTAGGGCTTGCCGAAGTGGGTGGTTCCCGCGGGCAGTCCCCCCGCGGCGTAGGCCTTGACCGGGGTGAACGCCCCGCCCGGGCCCAGGCTGCCCACCGTGCCCGAGCCGTCGGCCTTGTAGAAGAGCACGCCGCCCGTGAGCACGGCCGGCGCGACGCTGATGGTGGCGCGGGCGCTGAGGCCGGTGCCCTCGAGCGCGGCGGTGAGGGTGGCGGTGGTCAGGACGCTGAGGGTGGCAGGAGGGGTGTAGATCACGCTGGGGCCGGTGGTCGAGCTCAGGCTCCCCGGGCCCTCCAGCGACCACTTCACCGGGGCGCTCGAGCCCGTTATACCAACTCTACGACGAGGTGACACATAAAGCCTCTTGAATCCAAGGCCAAAAGCAAAGCCGCTTGACCCTGGTTGGATCAGCCGCAAGCTGGGTGAGGAACTCCTCGGCAGCCAGGCGTTTGTGTTCCAGCGAAGGGTACACTTTGCCTTCAATGGCCCGCCTGACCTCCTCAAACACCCGCTCGGCAGGATTGAGCTCGGGCGAATAGGCCGGTTGAAGGATACGACTCCCCGCTAGCTCGGATAGGCTACGACCCCGATGAACCCCCGCCCCATCCCAAACGTTGATGGCTAACCCCCATTGCTCCAGCACCGGTTTGAGGTGTTCTTGCTTCAGGCGGGGAATCCAACCCCACCTCAACTGACCGATGGCCGGTATCACCGCCAGCAGCAGGTAGGCATACTGGTATGCCCGCTGTACCGTTTGAACGACCTTCACCCCCCGAGGCGCCAGCACCCGTCGAACTTGACCCAGCAGTCCCAACCGCAGCTCATCGCTAAACCCAATCCGGCCCAGAGCCTCCCCCAGGGTCTGACCCCCTCGGTGGAGCTGCTCGGCTATCAGGGCTTTGAGCCCCCCTTTTTCCAGCGCGCTTGCGCTGCCGCATCGGCCTTGGCAGCACTCGGTCGCGGTACTTTGGGGTGAATCTTCCATCGAGCCATCAGCCCATAGAGGCCTTTATAGCTGTACTGCACCCCAAAGCGTTGTTGCACCCACTGCCGCGCTTCTTCGTAGGTGCGAAAGCTTCCTTGGGCACTCTCGGCTCGCAGTTCCAGTTGTTGGTCTTGATCCAACCAGGCTCGACTGACCTTGACCCCCCAGCCCGGTACGCGCTTCAACACCTCCTGCAATCCCCCGGCCCGATACCAAGCCAGCCACCGGTTGAGGGTTTTACGTCCAATCCCCACTTCTTTGGCCGCATCCTGTGCAGCTTTGCCTCGACGTACCAGCCACATCGCCTGCAGCCGTTTACGTCGTTCCAGGTGCTTCTCCCGTCTATACTGTGCCTCCAGCTCCTCTGCGCTTTCAGTCCAATCGATTGGGGCAATCCTACGACCCATTCCCCAATCCTACTATAGGTGTCACCTCGAGGGAGATTTGGTATTAGACGCCAGGAAGCGCGCCGCCGTAGCGCTGCGGCTGCCGCTGCGGCACTGGCAGATGATCTCCTTGTCCCTGGGCAGCTTCTCCCACTCGGCGGCCAGCCTGTCCAGCGGCAGGGCCTGCGAGCCGGGGATCTTGGCCTCCTTGCGCTCCGGCGGCGTGCGCACGTCGAGGAGGAGGGCGCCGGCCTCGAGCTTCTGCCGGGCCTCGGCGGGGGAGAGGCGGCCGGGGGCGGGGCCGCCGAGCGCCTTCTTGAGCCAGCCGATCAACGCTCCACCTCGAAGCCCGCGCTCATCCAGCCGTAGGTGCCGCCCTCGAGGTTGCCCACGAGCTCCTTGCCGAAGCCCTGGCCCACCAGGTAGGCCGCGGCCTGGGAGGAGCGGTTGCCCGAGGCGCAGGCCAGCAGGATCTTGCGGCCTTTGGGCAACTGCCCGGCCTGGGCCACGAAGCGCCCCAGCGGGACGTTGACCGCGCCCGGCAGGTGCCCCATGGCGTACTCGTAGGGCTCGCGCACGTCCACGACGTAGGCCCCTGCGTCCACCCAGGCCTTGGCCTCGTGCGGGGTGAGCTCGGTGAAGGCGGTCTCGCGGTAGGTCACCTCCACCGGGACGGTGTCCAAGGGCAGCCCGGCGCGGTACCACGCCAGGATGCCCCCGTCGAGGTTGAGCACCCGGGCGTAGCCCTTGGCCGCCAGCCAGGCCGCCGCCTGCGCCGAGCGGCCCCCGCTGCGGCAGTAGAGCACCACCGGCTCGTCCTCAGGCAGCTCGGCGGCCCGCCCGGCGAACTCGGACAGCGGCACCAGCTTGGCGCCGGGGATGCGGGAGTTGGCGAACTCCTCGGCCTCGCGCACGTCCACGAAGAGGACCTTCTCCTCGAGCAGCTCCTGCGCTTGTTGGGGGGTGATGTCCTTGTAGGGCACGGTCAACATGGTTCTCCTCCGTCGTTTAGATCGGGTTGGCGCAGGGGATCCCCGTCTCGCGCCAGGCCTTGATGCCGCCCTCGAGGTGCCAGACCTTGCGGTAGCCCAGCGCCAGGAGGGTCTTCAGGGCTTCTTGGGAGCGGTTGCCGCTGCGGCAGTACAGCAGCACCGGCTCTTCGCGCTCGAGGCGGAGCGGGGCCAAGGCCCCGAGGGTGCCGAGGGGGAGCCGCAGGGCGCCCGGCAGCACCCCCTCCGCCCACTCCTCCGGCTCGCGCACGTCCACCACCCGGTAGCGCTCGAGGGTGCGGTAAGCCGTCTTGGGGTCGAGGTTTCGGGTCATGGTGCGTCCCTTCAGGAGACCCCCGGGCCCGCGGGCTCGGGGTCAGGCAAATCTTCCCTCAGGCCCCCACCGCCTGGCGCGCCTCCCCCTTCTCGGTGGGGAAGCCGTGCTCCTGCCAGGCCCTGATCCCCCCGGTGAGGTTGATGACGTTGGTGAAGCCGGCGGCCAGCAGGGCGCTGATCGCGGTGGAGGAGCGGTCGCCGCCCAGGCAGTGCAGCACCACCGGCTTGTCCCTGGGGATGCGGCCCAGGTGCTTCATCACCCGGCCCGCGTGGAGGTTGAGGGCGCCGGGGATGCGCACGGCCTGGTGCTCGTCGGCGGCGCGCACGTCGAGGATGACCGCCTCGCCCCGCTCCCACAGCGCCTTGGCCTCGGCGGCGGTGAACTGGGGGACGGTCTCGAGCTCGCCCTGCACGTAGCCGTCCAGGCTGGGGATATACCCCACCACCCGGTCCAGCCCGATGCGGACGAGCTGGGTGGCCAGCTCCTGCACCCGCCCGGGGCTGGCCAGCAGGATGAAGTCGCGGTCGTAGGGCAAAAGCCAGCCGGCCCAGGTGGAGAAGCTCTTGCCCGCCGGGATGTTAATCGCCCCCTCGAGGTGCCCCCCGGCGAAGGCGAACTTGTCGCGGGTGTCCACCAGCAAAGCCCCCTCGGCCAGCTTTTGCTGGAACTGCTCGGGGGTGAACGGGTGGGGTTCCTTGAGCTCCCCCAGGATCGGCATGCCGTCGCGGTTGAGCCGCTTCATCTGGGCGAAGTAGTAGGGGGCTTCGGGCTGGCCGGAAAGCAGGGCCCTCACGAAGCCCGCTTCGTCGTCCTTAGCCAGGTAGTCGGCCCACCAGGCGAAGCGGCGCTCGTAGCCCACGGTGGTGCTGGCTACGGCCCCCAGCCCCTTGCCGCAGGCGCTGCCCGCGCCGTGGCCGGGCCACACCTGCACGTAGTCGGGCAGGGTGAGGAACTTCTCCTTCAGGCTCTTAAACATCCGGCGGGCCCCCGGCTCGGCGGTGCCCAGGATGCCGGCGGCCTCCTCGAGGAGGTCGGGGCGGCCGATATCCCCCACGAACACGAAGTCGCCGGTCAGGATAAAGCCGGGTTCGGTCGCGGTCGCCCCGTCCCGTACCAAAAAGCTGATGTGCTCGGGGGTATGGCCCGGGGTGTGAACCACGGTGAGGGTGACGTTGCCGACCCGGATCTCGTCGCCGTCTTTGACGAGCTGGTAGTCGAAGCCCTCGAGGCCCCTGTACTTCCAGTTCTCGTCGCCCTCGTCGGAGAGGTAGAGCTTGGCCCCGGTGGCCCTGGCGAGCTCGCGGGCGCCGGAGAGGTAGTCGGCGTGGATGTGGGTCTCGGTGACGGCCACGATCTTCAGGCCGTTTTTCTGGGCCTCCTCGAGATAAACCTGGATATCCCGCCGGGGGTCTACCACCACGGCCGTGCCCTGCGCTTGGCACCCGATAAAGTAGCTGCCTTGAGCCAGCCCTTCCTCGTAGATCTGTCGAAACAGCATCAGCAAACCTCCTAAGCGCAAGGCTATATCCCCGGGGGGTATATGTCAAGTACCCCTAGGGGGTATTGGATGGCCTCGAGGTCGTGCGGCACGGTACGGCCTCCCACCAGGGCTCGAGCCCCCCGCCCTCGCGTAACCCTGACCCCGGCCCACGCGTGGGCCGGGGCGGAAAGCCCGGCTCATCCAGGTCCTCCACCCCGGCCGCGCGTGGCGCCCGCTCAGCGGCGCAGCAGGCGCACGGCCTCCACGATGCCCCGCGTGTCCCCCTGGCCCTTGGCTAAGTCGGCCTGGCACTCCTCGAGGTAGGTCTCGAAGATGATGTCGCCGGTGGCCTCGAGGGCGCTGCGCACGCCGGAGAGCAGGGTGAGGATCTCGCGGCAGTCGCGGCCCTCCTCGACCATCTTCTGCAGGCCGCGCACCTGGCCCTCCAGGCGCTTGAGGCGGTTGAGCACCTGCTCCTTGGTCGGGGGAGCGGGCCGGGGCTTGCGCTGGGTTCGGGTTCGGTTCGCAACGGCACTCAAGGTTCACCTCGCGGGCTGGGTATCCCTCAGGGGTATCCCCCGCGTATCAGTCTATCCCACGGGCGCGCCGGGGGTGGTCTACCGCAGCCGCTGGAGGAGCTCCTCGAGCTGCGCCCGGTTGACGGGGCCGAGGTGGCGCGCCAGGACCCGCCCGTCCGCCCCGATCAGCAAGGTGGTAGGCAGGCCGCTGACCCGGAAGCTCTCCCGCAGGTTGGCGCTGTCCAGGAAGACCCGCGCCGACAGGCCGGCCTCGCGCAGGAAGCCCTCGACGGCCCCCGCACCCTCCCCGGCGTTGAGCAGCACGACGGGGTAGCCCTTCTGCTGGTACTCCGCCAGCAGGGGCATCTCGGTGCGGCAGGGCGGGCACCAGGTGGCCCAGACGTTGAGCAGCATGGGCTTGGGCAGGTCGCCGAAGCGCGCGGGGGAGGGCTGGGAGCGGCCGGGCTCGAGGTAGGCCAGCGGCCGCGCGTCGAGGGCCGGGCTCTCGAGGGCCAAGCCGGGGCGCAGCAGCGCCTGCTGGAGCCCGAGCGGGAGCGCGGCCAGGGCGAGCGCGCCGGCGGCGGGGACCAGGAGCCGGCCGGCCTCCCGGCGCAGCAGGGCCCCGGCCGTCAGCGCGCCCCCGGCCAGCCCCCACGCCCAGCTCCAGCCCCCGCTGCGGACGTCCACGACCCCCAGCAGGGCCGAGGCGGGGTCGGGCCAGGTCCCCAGGTGCTCCAGCACGTACCCCAGCCGGGCCGCCAGGAGCGCCGCCAGCAGCACCCACCACCCCCGGGCCTCCAGGCCCCGGCGCGCCGCCAGCGCGGTGAAGGCCAGGGCCCCCAGCAGCAGGGCCAGGTTGGGCCAGCTCAGGGCCAGCGGCCCCAGCAGGAGGGCGTCGGGGGTCAGGCTCATCGCTCCAGAGGATAGCCCGCCGACTGCCAGGCCAGTATGCCGCCCTGCACGTTGCGCACGTCCTTGAAGCCGAGCTCGGCCAGCGTCCGGCTGGCCTGTACCGAGCGGTTGCCGCTGCGGCAGATCACGTACACCGGGGCGTCCTTGGGGAGCTGCCCGGCCCGGGCGGCCACCTGCCCCAGGGGCAGCAGGGTGGACCCCGGCACGTGCCCCTCGGCGTACTCGTAGGGCTCGCGCACGTCCAGCACGACGCGGCCGGGCTCGCTGGCGGCCCGAAGCTCCTGCACGCTCACGTCCTTGTAGCCCGGCTTGGGGGCGCAGCCGTTGAACAACATGAGGACCGCCAGGACCGCCAGGAGCCAGGGCGTCACCCGGCACGGCGAGAAGCCCTGCACCCGGCAGGCCAGGAAGGGGCGCAGGCGGCCCATCAGCGCACGCCTCCGATGGTCTCGAGAACGGCCTCCACGAAGGCCCGCCCGGGCCGGCCGTCCAGCGCCTGCTGCACCTGTTCGCGGATTTCGTCGGGGAGCATCTTCTCCATGTCCATGGCTTTTCCTCTGGGCTCCGTAGAGCCTCGCTCCACTATACCCCGGGGGGATATATCTGTAAAGCAAGCCGTAATCGGCCCGGCAATACTTGAACAAACGCTCATGTATTGCTAGACTCCTGCTATAGCTGAGCGGTTGCTCAGATATTGAAACCGCGTTCTCAAGGAGGAGCCCTGATGAGCCGCCCAACGCCCGCACCCCCCGCGCCCCCCGCGCCCGAGCTGTGCTACCGGGTCGAGGGTATGGACTGCGCCGAGTGTGCTAGCAAAATCGAGACCGTTATTGGCAAGACCCCCGGGGCTAGCAATCCGCGGGTAGTGTTTGCTACCCAGACCCTCAGGTTCCACCTGGATGAGTCGGTTACGCCGAGGGAGCAAGTAGAAGCCAGCCTCCGGTCGCTCGGCTACCAGCCAACCCTGCAAAGCGCCCCTGGGGAAGGGCAGGCTGCGGGGCTCGAGCACGGTGATACCCACCGGCCCTGGCACACTACCCGCCAAGGGCGCGGGGTGCTCCTCAGCGGGGCCCTGCTGGCGGCGGCCTTCGCCTTCGGCTTCCTCGAGCCCCGCCTTGCGCAATGGGGCTACGTCGCCGCCACGCTAGTCGGGGTCTGGCCGCTGGCCCGCAAGGCCTGGGCGGGGGTAAGGCTGGGCAACCCCTTCGGCATCAACACCCTGGTCACCATCGCTGCCATCGGCGCGGTCGTGATCGGCGAGGCCCCCGAGGCCGCGGTGGTGGTGTTCCTGTTTGCGGTGGGCGAGCTGCTGGAAGGCATCGCCGCCGGAAGGGCCAGAGCAGGGATCAAAGCCCTGGCCGCCTTGGCCCCCAAGACCGCCTTCCTCCTCGAGGGGGAAGGGGAGGACATCCGTACCCGCGAGGTCCCCGCCAGTAGCCTGCGGGTCGGGCAGGTGGTGCAGGTGCGCCCAGGCGGGCGGGTCCCCGCCGACGGCACCATCCTGAGCGGGTTCTCGGCCCTGGACGACTCGCCGGTGACCGGAGAATCGGTGCCGGTCAGCAAGGGCCCCGGTGACCGCGTGTTTGCTGGCTCCATCAACACCGACGGGGTGCTCACCGTGCGGGTGGACAAGGACCCCTCCGACAACACCATTGCCCGCATCATCCACCTCGTCGAGGAGGCCCAGGGGTCCAAAGCCCCCACCGCCCGCTTCATCGACCGCTTCAGCCGCTACTACACCCCTGGGGTCCTGGCGATCGCGACCTTGATCGCGGTGGTGCCCCCCCTGTTCCTGGGCGGAGCCTGGCACGAGTGGCTCTACAAGGCGCTGGCGCTATTGCTCATCGGCTGCCCCTGCGCGCTGGTGCTCTCGGTGCCGGCGGCCATCACCTCGGCCATCTCGGCGGGGGCGCGGCGGGGCCTGCTGATCAAGGGGGGCGCGGTGCTGGAGACCCTCGCCCGCGTCCGCACCGTCGCCTTCGACAAGACCGGCACCCTCACCGAGGGGCGGCCCCGGGTGACCGATGTGGTTGCTCTGGAAGGCTCCGAGGCCGAACTGCTGGGCCTCGCCGCTGCGGTCGAACAGGGCTCCTCCCACCCCCTGGCCAAAGCCATCGTGGAGAAGGCCGACGAGGTGGGGGCCACGCTGCCCCCTTCCAGCGACCAGCAGGCCGTCCAGGGCAAGGGGGCACAAGCCATGGTGCAGGGCCGAACCCTGGTGGTCGGCTCGCCCAGGTACGCAGCCGAACTCGCTCCCCTGG